>JAZQVJ010000127.1:0-11003 GCA_045631785.1 Eubacteriales bacterium | reverse complement strand
GGCCGAGCTGCGCACCACCCTGCGCCGCGAGCGCCTTGCAAGGGCCGTGCTTTCCGATAGCTTTGTGTGCTTTTATCCCGATCTTGATGCCAACGGCTTGCGCGCCTACGCCGAGGAGGCGATGTCACTCACCGATGACCTCATCTTTATCGCGTCCCCTGCCGGGGGCGGTTCAATGCGGTATGCGATGGCTTCAAGGAGGGGCGATGTGCGCGCTCTCTCGGCCGAGCTGCACGCCACCCTCGGTGGGCGCGGCGGCGGCCGCCCCGAGCTGTGTCAGGGGAGCCTCTCCGCTACGCGTGAGGAGATCGTAGCAGTCCTTAGGAAAAAGTGATGGCATACGTCTATATCCTGCTGTGCGGTGACGGCTCGCTCTACACGGGCACGGCGCGCAACCTCCTGCACCGCATGCGCGACCACTTTGAAAAACGCCCCGCCGCAGCCGCCTATACCCGCGCCAAGGGAGCTAAGCGGCTTCTCTCCGCTTGGGAATGTACCGACATGTCCGCCGCCCTCCGTGCCGAGGCGGCCATCAAGCGCCTCACTCGCGCCGGGAAGGAAGAATTGCTGGCTCTCCCCGGGCGCCTCGGCGGCGACACCTTTAGGGCGCTTGCAGACCTCACCTTCCGCCCCCTGGCCGAAAGCGACGCCTGCCTCCTTGAGGTGCGGCAAAGGTACGGATAAAATCATTGGGATTGAAAAAACCACTCGCATGTGCGAGTGTTTTTTTGTCAAAAAAGAGTTTTCGGCTTGTCAATGAGCCCCGAAAGGTAGTCAAGCGAAACGTTATAGTATTTCGCCAGCGTCACAAAATGATGCATGGGCAGTTCCCGCTTTCCACTTTCGTAAAGCTGATATTGCTGTCTTGTAATATGGAGGACTGCGGCGATGTCCTCCTGCTTCTTGTCAGCGTCCTCTCGCAGATCCTTTAGTCTTCCATAAGCATACATATAGCATCTCCGGCAGTCAAAATATACTTGTGAAATTATTATACCACTGCATTCAAAAAGATGCTTGACAAGCATTCAAACGAATGCTATAATAGAGGGGCGCATCCAAAAGGATGCAAAGAGGAGTGAATGCTATGGGAAAAACAATGGAAAAGCTGTGGGCCGATTATATGGAAGGTGAATGCTCGGCAATGGATACAGAGGAGGAGCTGGCATTGGCGAGAATGGCGGCAAAGAAGCGCAAGGTTCTCGATGATCTGATGGAGGAACGCCAGAGAAATGCGGTCGAAGCCTATGTGGAAGCCGTGTGTGAATTGAACGCCTTCTTTGCCAAAAAGGCCTTTGTGAATGGTTGCCGATTGGCGGCGTCGTTTCTTCTTGAAGCGATAGAAGTGAGAAGGGAATAAGGATTTCTCATACCCATGAAAAAAGAGAACGATGTTCAATCGTTCTCTTTTTTGCTTTCGGCGCAGGCGGCCTCGTAGTCGCGTAAAGCGCGCAGATACTGCCGTCTTGCGTAGAGGGCGATAAAATATCCCGCCACCGACGTGATGATAATAAGAAGGAAATCAAGGATAATGGTGAGGGTTTCGCCGAGGTAGAGAAAGCCGGATTCGTTCACAAAGTCAATCGTTGTCAGCGTTTGCCCGAAAAGACGGTAGGCAAGGATCAGGAGGGAGGAGGCGAGCACCGCACGAACGGGCGCTGACCGAAAATCAAGGTAGCCCTGCATCTTCTCCTCGGGGTGCTTGGCAAGGAAGCCGAAATAGCCGAGGAGAAAGGCAACGGTCAAGGGGAGAAAGGAGGAGTCGAGCGCCGAGCCGACGAGCATCGAAAGCTCAAGCCCCGTAATGCCACGCTCGAGAAAAAGTGCTTGCCAAAGGAGCGAGAAAAAACCGCCAAAGAGAAAGGCACCTACCGAAATACCGAGGTACAGCCACCCATGCCTCGGCGAACGGCGCGAAGCGCCAAAGGCGATACCGAGGGTGGCAAGCAGCAGGAGAAAGCCTGCGGCCTCTGACAGAATGTGAACGGGATAGGAGAGCCATGTGCTGATGCCATCAAGAAGATAGGCCAGCGTGGCGAGAAAGGAGCGCAGAAATTCGATCCCTGCCCCGAGGAGGAGGAAACGGACCGCGACCGGGAGCCTTTTGAGAGTGTTTTTGAGCATAGAGCATCCTTATCGTGTTTCTTGAAATACGTATTTATTGTATCACAAAAATTTTTCTTGTCAATCCCGTGCCGCGTATCGGCTGGCTCCCGCACCCACGCGTCTTGCGCCTCCCCCTCACGGTTCTCTTTCCCTCGGCGACTGCATATACTGAAAAGGAATGGAAGAAGGGAGATGCTATGGAACGAGATGAGGTGCTTACCCCGGACCGCCTGGAGAGCGAGCTCGAGAGCCTCCTTGAGGCGTATCCCGCCCTATCCCTGCGGTCGCTCGGCACGTCGATCCTCGGGCGCAGGCTGCCGCTTTTGCTTCTCGGCCGTGGGCGCCGCAAGCTGCTTTACGTCGCCACTCATCACGCTACCGAATGGCTGACCTCGCGCCTTTTGCTCGACTTTGTTCGTGAGCTTTGTGAGGCGCATGCCGCCGCCGCACGCCCGTACGGCCTTGACCTCGGCTTTTTGCTTTCGCATCGGATGCTTGCCTTTGTGCCGATGCTCAATCCCGACGGGGTGGCCATTCACCTCGGTGTGGGGGGCGACGATCCTTTGGCCGAGCGCCGCGCGCGGATGGTGGGGGAGGGAGATTTCTCACATTGGCAGGCCAATGCGCGAGGTGTCGATCTCAATCATAATTACGATGCGGGCTTTGCCGAATATAAGGCGCTTGAGCCGTCATTCGGTATCCTTGGCGGCGGCCCCACGCGTTACGCGGGCGAGTCCCCCGGCTCGGAGCCGGAAACGGCTGCGCTCGCAGGCTTTATCCGTGCCACCTCGCCCGCCTTCATCCTCACCCTGCATACGCAGGGCGAGGAGATCTATTATGCGGGGCGCGGCGCTCGGGCGATCGCGCATCGCTTCGGCCGGCTGTCGCGTTACGCCCTCAAAACTCCCGAGGGGGCGGCGGCCTACGGCGGGCTTACCGACTGGGCGGGAGGGGTGCTTGGCATCCCCACGCTCACCCTCGAATGCGGCCGCGGGGAAAATCCCCTGCCGCCCGCGTGCGCGCCGCGCATTTACGCGCGCCTGCGCCGCCTTTTCTTTGAAAGCATCACGATGTAAGGAGGAAGAAGCATGGCATCTTGCAACAGTGAGGATTTCCGTGATAAGGAGGTCATCTGCATCTCGGACGGTCGGCGTCTTGGGTACGTATTTGAAATCGAATTTGACGTTTGCGATGGGCGCATCACCGCCATCGTCGTTTGTGCCGAGGGCGGGCTCCTTGGGATCAAAAAGGGCGAGTCGCTTGTTATCCCCTGGGATAAGATACAGAAGATCGGGGAGGACATCATCTTGATTGACGGCATTGATCTTCCGTGCATAGAGAAGACCTGCCGCCGCCGCAAGGGGAAGGTGTAAAAAGAAGCACGCATTGCGTGCTTCTTTTTACTTGCTCCCGGGGAGCTTATTTCACGGCGTCGTCCTTGTGCCAACGGAAGTTGCCGTTCACTCCCATCAGCTCATTGTAGTAGGTGAAGGTGCCGGGGTGGCGCTTGATGATCTCGAGGAAGGCAGGGATCTGACGCAGATTGATGACCGAGAGGATGATGTGGCTCTCGCCGTCGGTATACATGCCGCGCGATTCCACCGCGGTGGCACCGTGCTTCAGCTCGTAGATGATCTCATCACGGATGATCTCCGGCTCCTTTGTGATGATTGTGACCTCGACCGCCCCTCGGCTATCGCGGAGCATGGCGGCGGCAAACCGATCGAAGATGAACATCTGGATAAAGGAAAGCAGGATGCTTGTGACGTCGCGGTAGACAAAGAAGGAAAGCAATATGATACCGTAGCAGATCACGGTGATGATCCGTTCCACGTTCAGGTAGGGGCGCTTGATCTGGATCATGCCGGCGGCAATATCCACGCCGCCCGTTGAAGCGCCGATCCTTAGCATGATCCCCGTCCTGACTCCAAGAATTACACCCGAGAAGGCGGCGGCCACCAACCCATCGGCGGCTCCCTCGTAGATCGGCACGCTAATCCATTCAAAAAGAAGGAGAAAGCCCGAGGAGAGGAGGGTAAAGAGCAAGGTGTAGACCACGTATCGCCGCCGCAGAAGGAACCACGCGACCACAAGAAGAGGGAGATTAAAGGCAAGCGAAAAATAGCCGGCGTTTATTCCCGTCAATTCGCGGAGCATCGTGGCAACGCCGTCGATGCCCGAAGGGGCAAAGGCAGCGGAATAGACAAAATAATGTAGGCCGAAGGCTGACATAAGTGAGGCAATCAGCGTGATTGCAAGCGCAATCGCCTCACGGCGAAGGGATATCTTTGACATAGGGGACCTCCGAGGCCGATTTTTACATATTCCTATTGTATGGTGTCGAGTCAAAAATGTCAATGCCGTTTGCCCCCTTTTTGAGAGGGGAAGGATACACTAAATGTAAATTTTTTGTGAACTTCCAAAATCCTCTTGCGCGCGAGAGAAAAATATGGTATCCTATCAAAGGCTCGCTAAAAGCGGGTACAAAAAATTCTCACACAGGAAGGGTGTGCCGACGGTGCCCGAGAGGGTCTTGGCACAAACGACCTCCTGTGGCGGAAAAACCAGAAGGAGGACATGAAAATGTTCGTAATCTCGATCAAGCAGCTGCTTGAAGCCGGTGTCCATTTCGGCCACCCCACCAAAAAGTGGAACCCCAAGATGGCGGAGTACATCTTCACCATGAGAAACGGGATCCACATCGTTGACCTGCAGAAGACGGTGAAGAAGTTTGAGGAGGCCTATGCCTTCGTCAAGCAGATCGCCGAGGAGGGCGGTACGATCCTCTTCGTCGGTACCAAGAAGCAGGCCGCCGACAGCATCAAGGAGGATGCTAAGAAGTGCGGTATGTACTACGTGAACGTCCGTTGGCCCGGCGGTATGCTGACCAACTTCAAGACCATCCGCAAGAGCATCAACCGCCTGAAGGAGCTTGAGAAGATGCAGGAGGACGGCACCTTCAACCTGCTCCCCAAGAAGGAAGCCGCCCAGAAGATGAAGGAGATCGAGGATCTCGAGAAGAACTACGGCGGTATCAAGGAGATGGATACCCTTCCCTCCGCGATCTTCGTTGTTGACACCCGTAAGGAGCACATCGCCGTTCTCGAGGCGAAGAAGCTCGGTATTCCCGTTATTGCCATCGTTGATACCAACTGCGATCCCGACGATGCCGATTACATCATCCCCGGTAACGATGACGCTATCCGCGCCATCAAGCTCATCGGCACGACGCTTGCCGATGCCGTGATCGAGGGCCGTGGCGGCGAGCAGCTGACCGACGGCACCGAGGATGCCGCCCCCGCCGAAGCGACCGAAGCGGCCGCCGAGTAAGCAAGGAGGAAGACAAAATGGCAGCATTTACTGCAAAGGACGTAGCCGAGCTCAGAAAGCAGACCGGCTGCGGTATGATGGACTGCAAGCGCGCTCTTGAGGAGGCCAACGGCAGCATGGAGGAGGCCCTCAAGGTCCTTCGCGAGAAGGGCATGGCCGCCACCGCCAAGAAGCAGAGCCGCATTGCCGCCGAGGGCATTGTTGATGTCCTCACTGTGGGTAACACCACCGCGATGATCGAGGTCAACTCCGAGACCGACTTCGTTGCCAAGAACGACACCTTCCGCGCCTTCGTCAGGAGCGTGCTGGAGACCATTATCGCCACCCGTCCCACCTCGGTCGAGGATCTGATGACCAAGACCATGGCTGACGGCCAGACCGTGGAGGCCGTTCTCCAGGAGAAGACCTACACGATCGGTGAGAAGCTGAGCCTCCGCCGCTTCGTGATCGTTGACGGCGTCGTCAGCACCTACGTGCACGGCGGCGGCGCGACCGGCGTTATCATCTGCTTTGAGGCCGATGATGCCGCCGTTGCCAACGAAGGCTTTGCCGAGTTCGCCAAGAACATCGCTCTCCAGGCCGCCGCGATCCCCTCGCAGTACGTGGACCGCGCCGCCGTTCCCGCCTCGGTCATCGAGGAGGAGCGCGAGATCCTGACCAAGCAGATGGAGCAGGATCCCAAGTTTGCCGGCAAGCCCGCAAACGTCCTTGCCGGTATCATCAACGGCAAGCTTGGCAAGTTCTATGAGAACAACTGCCTCACCGAGCAGGCGTATGTTAAGGATGACTCCCTGACCGTCGGCAAGTACGTTGCCGCCTCTGCCAAGGAGTTCGGCGGTGCCATCAAGATCACTGCCTTCCATCGCTTCGACAAGGGCGAGGGCATCCAGAAGCGCGAGGAGAACTTCGCGGAAGAGATCGCCAAGATGGTGAAGTAATATCCCCAAAGATTAAAAAGCGCCCCTTTTGCGGGCGCTTTTTTTCGTTCTGCCCGATGCCGGTGGAGCAGAAGCGAAGCAAAAATGAGAAAAGTATTGTTTACAAAACATGAGTTTTGCGGCCCCTGTGGCGATAAAACATTCTCGCGGCGATCGAAAAAATTCTCTTGCAATCGCGCGCGCAATATAGTATAATATTATATAGAATTTCGTCACGGTCGAACGACCGAATTCAAAAAGGGGAAATCCCCGGAAAGAGACGACTATGCAGCCGAAGTACAAACGCGTTTTATTGAAGCTTTCGGGCGAGGCCCTTGCCGCCGGGGGCGATGGGATCATCAACGATGCCTTCGTCGGGCGAGTGGCGGGCGCACTTTCCCGCTGCCTTGCAGATGGCGTAGAGATCGGCGTGATCGTCGGCGCCGGTAACATCTGGCGTGGCCGCCAGGGCGTGGGCATGGACCGCACGCGGGGCGACTATATGGGGATGCTTGCCACCGCGATCAATGCGCTGGCACTTGCCGATGCCTTTATCCGCGCGGGGATCGATGCGCGCGTGATGTGCGCCATGCAAATGCCCGAGATCGGCGAGTACTACACGCGCGATGCCGCCGTGGCACACCTTTCTGCCGGGCGTGTCGTCATTTTTGCCGGCGGTCTTGGCCGCCCCTATTTCTCAACCGATACGGCGGGGGCGCTCCGCGCAGTGGAGATCGAGGCCGATGCCGTCCTCATGGCCAAGAATATCGACGGTGTCTATACCGCCGATCCGAAGACCGATCCGACCGCTGTGAAGCTCGATGCGATCACCTACGCCGAGGTGCTGGCGCGCGGCCTGCGCGTCATTGATACGACGGCGACCGCCCTTTCGATGGATAATAAGATGCCGACTCTGGTTTTCGGGCTCGACGATCCTGACAATATATACCGTGCCGTGATGGGCGAGAAGCTCGGTACCCTGATCACCGTTTGAAAAACATTGACATAGAAGGAGATTTTCCATGAAGTTCGATACTGCCGAATACGAAGTCAAAATGAAAAAGAGCGTAGAGTCCTACGCAAAGTCGTTGGCCGTTCTGCGCGTTGGCCGTGCCAACCCCGACGTGCTTTCCAAGGTGACGATCGACTATTACGGCTCGCCTACCCCCATCAACCAGGTAGCCGAGATGAAGGTGGCCGATGCCCGCACGCTGGTCATCAACTCCTGGGATAAGAGCCAGCTGAAGGCGATCGAAAAGGCGATCCTCGCCTCCGACCTTGGCCTCAATCCGCAGAATGACGGCTCCTGCATCCGCATCGTCTTCCCCGCGATGACCGAGGAGACCCGCCGCACGATGGCCAAGCAGGTGGCAAAGATGGGTGAGGACGCCAAGGTGGCGATCCGCAACATCCGCCGCGATGCCAACGACGCCATCAAAGCCAAAAAGAAGAGCAGTGAGCTGACCGAGGATGAGGCGAAGACGGGCGATAAGCAGGTCCAGGATCTCACCGATAAGTACGTCAAGGAGATCGATACCGTGACTGCGGCCAAAGACCGCGAGATCATGGAGATCTGATGGCACTGCTTCGCAAAAAAGTGAAAGACGCCGAGCTCTCTGGGCGTCTTTCTCATATCGCCTTTATCATGGACGGGAACGGTCGCTGGGCTAAGCGCCGCGGTTTGCCCCGTTCGGCGGGGCACGCCGTGGGGGCCGAGGCCTGCCGCCGCGTCTTCCGTCGCTGCCGTGAGCTTGAGATCCACACGGTGACGGTGTATGCCTTCTCAACCGAGAACTGGAACCGTCCGCAGGAGGAGGTCGATGCGCTGATGAAGCTCTTCGACCGCTATCTTGGGAGCATCCTCGACGATATGGAGAGCTATGACGCGAAATTCGTCTTTCTCGGCGACAAGGCCGCCCTGCCTGAGGCCATCCGTGAGAAGATGGCGGTGATCGAGCGTCTATCGGCCGAGCGCGGCTCGGACTACACCTTGAATCTTGCCATCAACTACGGCGGCAGGGATGAGATCGTTCATGCGGTGGAGGCTCTCCTCGCTGAGGGGAAGACCGTTTCGGAGGAGGAGATCTCGGCACATTTGTATACGGCTGCCTCGCCCGATCCCGATATGATCGTTCGCACTGCCGGGGAGATGCGCCTTTCGAACTTCCTTCTCTGGCAGGCATCGTATGCGGAATTCTATTTCACCGACCGCCTTTGGCCGGATATGGATGCCAAGGACGTGGACGAGGCTGTGCGTGCCTACGTTGCCCGTACCCGCCGCTTTGGAGGTGTCAAATGAAGGTAAGGATCATTGCGGCGGCAGTCATGCTGGCTGTCTTCGTTCCCATCCTCATTTTTTCCGATCTTTTTATCTATCCGTTGGCGATGGCGTTGCTTGCGGCGCTGGCCGCCTTTGAGCTTTTGCGTTGCCTTGGACTCCATCGTGATCCCCTCCTTGCGGTGGCGATTCCTCTTGTGGGGGCGCTCACCTTCCTTGCGCGCTATACCGCCACCCCCGAGCGCCACCTTGCCTACGTCACGGTTGCCTTTTTTCTGCTCGCCCTGTATCTTTTTGCCACGGCGGTGTTCCGCCCGGGGCGTGTCGGCTACGGGAGCCTTATGGGAGTGCTTGGCGGCAGCTTTTACCTTGCCGTTGCCTTTTCCTCCATGGTGCTTCTGCGCGATCTTTCGCACGGTGTCTACCTTTTCCTGCTTCCCTATATCGGCGCGTGGGTGACAGACACCTTTGCCTACTTCACGGGGCGCCTTTTCGGCAAGCATAAGCTGGCCCCCGCCGTCAGCCCGAAGAAAACGGTGGAGGGGAGCCTCGGCGGTATTCTGTTCGCCGTTGGCGTTTTCCTGCTATACGGCTTGATCCTTGCCAATGCCGGTCTTACGCCGCGCTACTGGGCGCTCGGCCTTTGCGGCCTCCTTGTTTCGGTCGTTTCGCAGATCGGGGATCTTGCTCTTTCCGCCATCAAGCGTGAGTATGACATCAAGGACTATGGGCGGCTCTTCCCCGGCCACGGCGGCGTTCTCGACCGCTTTGATTCGGTCATTGCTACCGCCCCCCTGATCCTGTTCCTTTGCCTGCTCGGCAGCTCGGTGGCACTCTTCGTTTAAGACCAACTCTTTGATTGCCGCTCCCTGTGGGCGGCAACCTTTTTCTCGCACAGCCCACATCGGCTATCATCAAAGGAGATGCTATGGAAAGAAAACAGTCGCTTGCTATCCTGGGGGCGACCGGCTCGATCGGGCGCCAGGCAATGGATGTTGCCGCGCAGCTCGGCCTGCGGGTTCCCCTTGTTTCCGCCTGCCATTCGGTAGCGGCGCTGGAGGAGACGGCACGCCGCCTCACTCCCCGTTATGCGGTTATGACCGATGAGATCGCTGCGCGCGATCTTGCCGTTCGCCTCGCCGATACCGATACCAAGGTGCTGGCAGGGGAGGCGGGCCTCCTTGAGGCGATCGGGCTCGCCGATGCCGACGTCTATCTGAACTCGATCCTCGGGAGCGCGGGGCTTTTGCCCTCGCTTGCCGTTGCCGACCTTGGCAAGCGCCTTGCCCTCGCCAATAAGGAGTCTATGGTGGTCGCGGGTGAGATCCTCCGCGCACGCGCTTCGGCCGCCGGGGCAGAGATCCTGCCCGTGGACAGCGAGCATAGCGCGATCTTCCAGTCGTTGTCGGCGGGGAAGCGCAGCGAGGTAAAGCGCCTGCTTCTGACCGCCTCCGGCGGACCCTTCCGCGGCTTTTCGCGCGAGCGATTGGCTTCTGTCACCCTTGCCGAAGCCTTGGCGCACCCCACGTGGCAGATGGGAGCCAAGATCACGGTCGATTCGGCCACTCTTGCCAATAAGGGCTTTGAGGTCATTGAGGCGGTCCGTCTTTTTGACGTGCGCCCTGACGCTGTGGAGGTGGTCGTTCACCCCGAGAGTATAATCCACTCGGCGGTGGAATATATTGATACTACCGTCATTGCTGAGATGTCCGTTCCCGATATGCGTAGCTGTATCCGTTACGCCATCACCTATCCCGAGAGGACGGCCGTCACGGCCCCCTCCCTCGACCTCTTTTCCCTCGGGAAGCTCACCTTCGAGCGCCCCGATCGCGCCGCCTTCCCCCTGCTTGACCTCGCGTATCGGGCGCTGGAATACGGTGGCGCAGCTACCGCTATTCTTAACGCCGCCGACGAGGTGGCGGTTGCCGCCTTCCTGCGCGACGAGATCGGCTTCCTTGGGATCTCCGAGATCGTCGCCGAAACGCTCACGGCGGTCGGTCACGAGGCCGAAGCACTTGACGAGATCCTCGAAAGGGACAGAGAGGCGCGCGCCTATGCCGCCGCCCTTGTCGGGGACTATAAGAAAGGGTAATCTATGATCTTTCTCTATATCCTTCTCGCCGTGTTCGCCTTTGGGCTGATGATCACAATGCACGAGTGCGGCCATTTTCTGACGGCGCGCCTCTTTGGCGTCACCGTCAAGGAGTTTTCCATCGGCATGGGGCCACGCATCCTCGCGCACACCTCGAAAAAGTCAGGTATTGTTTACAAGCTTTGCCTTCTCCCCATCGGCGGCTACGTCAGCATGGCCGGGGAAGACGAGGTGTCGGACGATCCAAACGCGCTCAATAAGAAGCCGGCATGGCAACGCCTTA
>JAZQVJ010000126.1:0-4442 GCA_045631785.1 Eubacteriales bacterium | reverse complement strand
ACGGCAAAGCCGTTTTTGATGATCGAGGTCAGTTCTCTGTCGAGGCGGTTTTGGACAAGCTCCGGGAGAGGATCGCCGTACCAGGCGTGGGCGCGATCCCAGCAGAGCTTCTGCAGGTCCTCCTCGGCTCCCTCCATGTGTGGGGGATAGTTACCCTTGGGAATCGGGCGGAGGGGCTCGATCATGGCGGCGATCTTCTGCGTGTTTTCAATGACCACCTCGCGCGCCGTGTCCTCCCCGAGGTAGGAGAATTCGTCAAGCATCTCACGCGTTGTACGCAGGTAGAGCCCCACGTCGCGGTCGGCATCGGCAAACTTCATGCCCGCCATCAGGATCTTACGGTAGATCTCATCCTCCTTGTTCAGGAAATGAGCATCACAGGTCGCCACCACGGGGCGGCCGTACCGACGGCCGAGCGCCACGATCTTGCGGTTAAGGTTGCGGAGCGCATCCTCGTCCGGGACCTTCCCCTCGGCGATCAGGAAGCGGTTATTGCAGATGGGCTGGATCTCAAGGTAATCGTAATATTCGACGATCGCCTTGATGTCGTCCTCCGACCGATTGTCAAGGAGGGCGCGGAAAAGCTCCCCGGCCTCGCATGCCGAGCTGAGGATCAACCCCTCACGGTGCTCGTCGAGAACGCTCTTTGGAATACGGGGCGTACGGTGAAAGCACTTGAGATATCCGTAGGACACCAGCTTATAGAGGTTCTTGAGGCCTACCGCGTTCTTGGCGTAGATGATCATATGGTAGGGACGCAGGCGAAGCGGATCGGTCGACTCACTCATGGCCTCGGTCACCTCACGGAAGGTGTGGATCCCGTCCTCCTCAAGGTGGGCGAGCATACAGAAGTAAATACGCGCAAGCATCTCGGCATCGTCCGAGGCGCGGTGGTGGTTGAAGTCCCCAAGCTTATAGTGACGTGCCACGGCATCCAGGGTATGCTTCGGCAGCTTCGGGTTCAAGTAGCGCGAAAGCGCAAGGGTATCAAGATAGGGATTTTTGAAGGCATAGCCACATTCCTCGGCCGCTGCGCGGATAAAGCCGACGTCAAAATTGGCGTTGTGTGCCACGAGGGGTGCGTTCCCGATAAAGTCAAGAAAACTTTGCAAAGCCTCGCCGATCTTGGGGGCATCCTTGACCATATCATCGGTGATGTGCGTTTTTTCGGTAATAAAGGGAGGGATCGGGATCTCGGGATTGACAAAGGTGTTGAAGACCTCAAGCACCTCGCCGTCGCGGATCTTGACAGCGCCGATCTCGGTAATGCGGCAGGTGGCGACCGAAAGGCCGGTCGTCTCGATATCGAATACGACCGTCTCCCCCTTGAGAGGCCCGTCATGCTCACCGTAGAGGGCGGCTACGGTATCGTTGACGAAGTAAGCCTCGGTGCCGTATAGCACCTTAAGCTCAGGATATTTCTTCTCGACCTCAAGCATGATCTCGGGGAAGGCCTGGACCGTGCCATGGTCGGTGATCCCGATGGCGGTATGCCCCCAGCGCTTGGCCGTGGCCACGATCTCGTCGGGGCGTGTCAGGGCATCCATCGAGGACATATTGGTGTGCAGATGAAGCTCAACGCGCTTCTCCGCCTCGTCATCGGTACGCGCGAGGCGCTTGACCTTGACAATGGCCGAGGGCGAGCAAACAGGCTCGTTGTTCATGTATTGCTCGCGGTACATCTTACCCCGAACGGCGAGCGCTGCGCCCTTTTTGATATCCTTGGCAAAGGCGGCTGCCTCGGCGTCAAAGGCACGGCGCAGATAGACAGAGGAGGTGCCGTCGGTGATACCGATGATAACGGTGATGCGCTCCCCCGACCGGCTCTCACGAAGCTCGGTGGAAAAGACCTCGCCGAGAACAGTGACAGCCCCCTCGGTGGTCTGGGCCTTAGCGATCGGGATAGCACCGGTCGGTGCAAAGGGGCGGCCGAGGACGGCCTCGGGCGCAGAAATATCAAAGCACGAGGGGCCGACCGTGACAAGGCTCTCCCCTGTACATTCGACCTCGGCATCGCTGACCGTCAGGCTGACGGCGTGGGCATAGGCGGGATTTTCGGAGGGAGGGAGGCTCTCGCGGCGGCGCGCCTCTGCCTCGGCGGCGATGCGTGCCTGCTCCTCAAGGCGGCGGCGCTGCTCGGTCTCACGGGCGGCGATCCGCGCGCGCATCTTCTCCTCAGCGTTCGCGCTCGAGGCGATGACCACACGGCGCTGCACGTTATAACGGTTAGCAAGGATAGCCGAGAGGAGTGCAGCCGTCTTTCTGACCATCTCCACACCGCCGGCAAGGAAGGGGATCTCCACCGTGACGGTCTGCCCGTCGTCGTGCGAGATCGCCTCGTAGAAGAAGCCGTTGGCTACCGCGCCGATCTTGGCCGCCTCGTCAAAGATCTCGCCCATCACCGATGCCGAAAATTCGCTCGGCGGATAGTGGGGAAAAATGCGGAAGGAGTACGCCTCACAAAGGCGGCACAGGTCGTCCTCGATCGCATAAAGAAGCTGAGGATCCTGCCGTCTTTCGTATGTAATGTTCAGCTCAAGCCGCGGCGGCGTGTGGGTAGCAAAGCGCAGGGTATGACCGCGCCCGGCATCCAAGACGCGCCGGCGCACCTCATCGACGGGATGATAACGCTCGCCGATCGTGCTTTTGTAGATTTCTTGTTCTGTCATCATTACTTCCTCAGGATGGACACCATCCCATCAAAAAGTCATCGTTTGTATTCGCGGATGCGGGCAAGCAGGGCCGGGAGGATCTCGCCTTCGGAGAGCTTGCATACGGTCTCGCCATGTGCAAAAAGCACCGCTTCTCCCTTGCCGCCGGCAATACCGAGGTCGGCCTCGCGCGCTTCGCCGGGGCCGTTGACAACGCACCCCATAAGAGCGACTGTGATCGGAATATCCGAAAGCCCTTCACGCTCGACGGCGGCACGGAAGGCGGCGGAGAGTGCCACGAGATCGATCTTCGTCCGTCCGCAGGTCGGGCAGGAGACCACCCTCATCCGGGGGCGGGACGAAAGGCCGAGGGCATCCAAGATCTCACGGGCGGCGTACACCTCACGCACGGGATCCGCCGTCAGAGAAACACGCACGGTGTCCCCGATCCCCTCGGAAAGCAGGGCGCCAAGCCCCACGGCGCTCTTCACCGTCCCTGCCTGCTCGTCCCCCGCCTCGGTCACTCCGAGGTGAAGAGGATAGCTTGTCCTCTCGGCAAGAAGACGGTTCGCCGCGATCATCGTCGGCACCGAGGATGCCTTGACCGACAGGACGGTGTCGTAGAAATCGACCTCCTCAAGCAGGCGTGCGTGACAGAGAGCACTCTCGGCCAAGGCCTCGGCGGTGGGGCCACCGTGCTTCGCCAGGATCTCACGCTCAAGAGAGCCGCTGTTGACACCGATGCGGATCGGGATCCCCCTTTGGCGACAGGCGGCCGCTACGGCGCGCACATGCTCGCGCCCCCCGATGTTGCCGGGATTCAGGCGGATCTTGTCCACTCCGGCAGCGCAGCACTCGAGGGCCAGAGTATAGTCAAAATGGATGTCGGCGCAAAGAGGCACCGACACCCCATGCTCGCGCAGGTAGGGGAAGACACCGACCGCCAGGCGGTCGGGAACGGTAAGCCGGACAAGGTCGCATCCCGCCGCGACCAAGGCCTCGACCTGGCGGGCGCAGGCGGAAAAGTCATGGGGATCGCTGCTCGTCATTGACTGCACCGATACCTTGGCGCCACCGCCAATGGCGAGTCCCCCCGCCGTCACGCGACGGCTGTTCCTCGGTGTTATGAATTCATGCATACGGCTCCTCCTATGCGATCAGCTTCAGAATGTCCTTGCCCGTAACAAAAATCATCAGGCCAAAAAGCAGAAGAATCCCGACAAAATGGATCGCGCCCTCGACCTTCTCCGGAATTGGGCGGCGAATGACGGCGGCAATTGCAAGAAAGAGGATACGGCCACCGTCCAGGGCGGGAAGCGGAAAAAGGTTGACGACGCCAAGGTTCAGGCTGATAACGGCAACCAGGTAGAGAAAGTTGACGATCCCCGATTTTGCCGTTTCTACCATCACGCTTGTGACACCGACGGGGCCTGACATCGCATCCATCGTAAAGCGCCCTGTGATAAGGTCAAAAAGCGACTCCCAGACCATCCGCACCGTCATGGTGGAACGGAAGAAGGCGTGGCGGAGGACGGCGCCAAGCGTACCGCGCTCGGTAGCGAGGTAAAAATCGCGACCGCCGAGTGTCTGCCCGCTTTCCTCATAGGTGGGAAACACAAAATTCTCGAAGATCATCTCATTCCCATCACGCCGGACGGTCAGAGTCACAGGCTCAATGCCGCGCCGCATGATCTCATAGTCGAGCTGCGCGCCGATATAGATACGGCGGCCGTCCACCTTAAGAATGACATCCCCCTCGCGGAGTCCCGCCTTGTAGCTCTGCACGAGAGC
>JAZQVJ010000125.1:0-3598 GCA_045631785.1 Eubacteriales bacterium | reverse complement strand
ATCAAGAAGTATCAGTGGACCGCACTCCCGCTTGCTCTGCACGGCGTCATCGTGCGTGCTGACGGCGAGCGCATCAAGGTCACGATCGGCGAGGATCCCTCCGATCCCGTCTTTTATATCAACGATCTTTTGCCGCATCTTGGCCAGGAGCAGGCCAAGCAGCCGCTTGGTCAGGCTATCAAGGGCGAGGATCTCAATCTTCTCATCGGCGGCATCCCTGTACCCGACGGCAAGGACGGTGAGGCGATCAAATGGAACGCTTTGCGCCTTCTCAATGAAAAGTACGGAATCACGGAGGAGGACTTTGTGAGTGCCGAGCTTTCGGCCGTCCCTGCCGAGCGCTCGAGAGATGTGGGCTTTGACCGCGCCTTCATCGTTGGCTACGGTCACGACGATCGCTGCTGTGCGTATCCCGCACTGACAGCCCTCTTCTCCTGCACCGATAAGACGAAAACCGTTTTTGTTCTCCTTGCCGACAAGGAGGAGATCGGGAGCAACGGCAATACGGGCATGTGCTGCCGCCTCTTTGCTGATCTCATCGACAGTATCTCCATGGCGCTCGGGCAGAACCCGGCAGCGGTGCGCCACGCCTCGGCCTGCCTTTCTGCCGATGTGAATGCCGCCTACGATCCGAATTTCCCTGAAGTGTACGAAAAGCGCAACAGCGCTCTGATCTCGCACGGCCCTGCGATGAGCAAGTTCACGGGCTCACGCGGCAAATCCGGCTCAAACGATGCCTCGGCCGAGTACGTTGGCCGTGTGCGCCGTATGTTTGCCGAGGCCGGCGTCACCTGGCAGGCGGCTGAGCTTGGCAAGGTGGATATCGGCGGCGGCGGAACCGTCGCTATGTTCATCGCCGAGCAGAACATTGATACGGTAGACCTCGGTCTCCCCGTCATTTCGATGCATGCCCCCTATGAGATCATCTCAAAGGCCGACCTTTACGCCCTTCACGAGGCTTTCTCGGCGTTTTGCCGTTGATCTATGTTCGGTGAGCTTAACGCCGTCGTTGCGCGCTTTGAGGAGATCGAGGCGCGGCTGGGTGCCGAGAATGTCTTGGCAGACATCCGCGCCTACCGTGAGCTGACAAAGGAGCATCACCGTCTTTCCCCCTTGGTGAGTGCATACCGTTCCTTCCTCGCCCTAAAAAAGGAAGAGGAGGAGGCGCGCCTTCTTATGGCCGATCCCGCCACCGATGGCGACATTCGCACCTTCGCAGAGGAGGAGGCGGCAGAAAAGCATCGGGAGGCCGAGGTGCTTGCCGAGCACATCCGCGAGCTTCTTTTGCCGCGCGATGAGGACGATGATCGTAATGTGATTATGGAGATCCGTGCCGGTGCAGGCGGGGAAGAGGCAGCGCTGTTTGCTGCCGATCTTTATCGGATGTACCGTATGTACGCCGAGGGGATAGGTCTTTCTCTTGAGCCCATCAGTGTCAACGAGACCGAGCTTGGGGGCTTCCGTGAGATATCCTTTCGCGTTCTCGGCGAGGGATGCTTTGCACGCTTCAAGTTTGAAAGCGGAGTACACCGTGTACAACGCGTTCCCGTGACCGAATCACAGGGGCGGATCCAGACCTCGACCGTGACGGTGGCCGTCCTGCCCGAGGTCGAGGACGTTGAGGTGGAGATCGCTCCCTCCGAGCTTATCATCGAGTCTATGAAGAGCTCGGGTGCCGGAGGTCAGCATATCAATAAGACCGAATCGGCCGTACGTATCCAGCATATCCCGACAGGGATCGTCGTCTACTGTCAGACACAACGCAGTCAGCTCCAAAACAAGGAGGCGGCGCTCCGTATGCTCCGCACAAAGCTCTACGATATCAAGCGCCGGGAGCGCGATGCCGAGATTGCCGCCGAGCGCAAGAGTCAGGTGGGGAGTGGCGACCGCAGCGAAAAGATCCGCACCTACAACTATCCGCAGGGGCGCATCACGGATCATAGGATCAATTTTTCACTCTATTCTCTCGATGCCTTTATGAACGGAAATATCGGCGAGATGATCGACGCCTTAGTACGTGCCGACACTGCCGAAAAAATGAAGAAGCAATCGCTATGACAACAGAATTCATCACATTATCCGACCCCCTTGATGACAAAGCTCTTGTCGCGCTTTCCTACGCCGGCGAGATCCTTCGCCAAGGCGGGCTTGTGGTGTTTCCCACCGAGACGGTGTACGGCCTTGGTGCCGATGCCACGAGGGGGGAGGCGGCTGAGAAGATCTACGCCGCCAAGGGGCGCCCCGCAGACAATCCGCTGATCATACATATTGCCTCCCCGGAGGAGGCCGAGCCTTACACCCAAACGTCACCCCTGTATTACCGCTTGGCAGAGGCATTTATGCCGGGGCCACTCACGGTGGTCCTTCCGGCCAAGGACAGTGTTCCCCTCACCGTGCGCGCAGGGCTGCCGACCGTTGCCGTGCGTTGCCCGGCCCATCCCGCGGCCCGGGCCTTGATCCGTGCTGCCGGCGTTCCGATCGCCGCACCGTCGGCCAATCGTTCGGGCAGTCCCTCGCCGACCAACGCGCGCCACGTGCGTGACGATATGGAGGGGCGAGTGGATATGATCCTTGACGGGGGAGACTCGGATATCGGGCTTGAATCCACGATCGTGAAGATCGAGGAGGACGGGGACCTTACGCTTCTTCGCCCGGGCGCCATCACGCCTGAGGATCTTAATGCTCTCGGTATTAGGGTGACGATCGCCGACGCCGTCCTTGGCACTCTTAAGGAGGGCGAGGCGGTGCTTTCACCGGGGATGAAGTACAAGCATTATGCACCGAGCATCCCCTTTCACCTTTTGGACGGAGCGCCCGAAGCGGCCGCGCGCTACCTTAAGGGCATCCGAGGGAGGATCGCCGTTCTTTGCTATACCGAGGATGCTGCGCTTTTTTCCACGCTGGAGCAGGCAACGCCGATCCCCGTCGGCACACGGGACGAACTCTTTTGGCTTGCCAAACGGCTGTTTTCGTTGCTTCGCGACTGTGACCGCGGGCAATACGATGCCATCTACGCGCCCCTGCCCCCGCCAAGAGGCCTCGGGCTCGCCTTATATAACCGCATGATCCGCGCCGCCGCGCATCACATTATTACATTGTAACCGGAGTAGAGTATGGCAAAAAAGAAGAACGATATGACCGAATATCCTCAGCTTGAGGCGGAGATCACGTATCAGCCGATTACGGAAACCATCGAAAAAAACTATATGCCGTACGTTATGACGGTCATTATCTCGCGTGCGATCCCCGAGATCGACGGCTTTAAGCCCTCGCACAGAAAGCTCCTTTACACCATGTACAAGATGGGGCTCCTCACGGGCCCTCGCACAAAGAGTGCCAATGTCGTCGGTCAAACGATGCGCCTCAATCCTCACGGCGATGCCGCAATTTACGAAACGATGGTGCGATTGACGCGTGGCAACGAGGCGCTTTTGCATCCTTTTGTCGACTCCAAGGGGAGCTTTGGTAAGCAGTACTCGCGTGACATGGCGTACGCCGCCTCACGTTATACCGAGGTCAAGCTTGACAGCTTTTGCTCCGAGCTCTTCAGCGGCATTGATAAGGATGCAGTGGATTTCGTACCCAACTACGATAACAC
>JAZQVJ010000124.1:0-1364 GCA_045631785.1 Eubacteriales bacterium | reverse complement strand
GATCGTTCTGCCCGAATACAGCGATGTCCCTGCCGATGTTTTCGGGGAAAGCGGCTTTCTTGCGGCATTCGAAAAAAACAACGACCGTCTCCTTGAGGCTTGCCGCCAAACGGCCGCGCGCTGTCACGCCCTGCTGTTCGTGAACGCGGGCTACCGCACCGAGGACGGCATCCGCAACACCACTCACGCCTTCGACCGCGAGGGTATGCCCTGCGGGCGCTACTTCAAGGCGCATCCCGCCCCCTCCGAGGTAAGGAAGGAGGCCGAGGGCGGCCACGGCCTCGATGTCGGATACAGCTACCTGCCGAGCGCCCCCTACATCCTCGAGCTTGAGGGGCTTCGCTTCGCCTTCCTCACCTGCTACGATTTCTATTTCTATGAGGGCTTTGCGCGCATCGCCCGCGAGCGCCCCGATATCATCATCGGCTGCTCGCTCCAGCGCACCGACACGCACGATACCCTCACGACCATCCACAAGTTCCTCTCCTATCAGACGAACGCCTATCTCATCCGCGCCTCGGTCTCGCTCGGGGAGAGCTCGCCTCTTTCGGGATGCAGCACGGTCGTTGCCCCCGACGGCAAGGTGCTCCTCGATATGGAGAGCCACGCGGGGCTCGGCACCTGTGAGATCGACCCCGAGAAGAAGCACGAAAAGGCGGCGGGGCACGGCGGTCGCCCGATGCCGCACCACGCCTATATGGAGGTCGGCCGCCGCCCGTGGCTCTACCGCAACGCTGGCCCCTCGGTGGTGTGGTTCGAGGACATCATGCCCTATCCCCGTCTTTGCGCGCATCGCGGCTTTTCGACGGTTGCCCCCGAGAACAGTATGCCCGCCTTCGGCGCGGCGGTCGGGCTCGGTGCCGAGGAGATCGAATTTGATGTGTGGACCACCTCGGACGGTGTGCTGGTCTCCTGCCACGATACCGTGCTTGACCGCGTTTCGGACGGTCACGGCAACATCTACGAGCATACCTACGAGGAGCTGCTCGCGCTCGACTTCGGCAAAAAGCACGGCGAGCGGTTTGCGGGGCTCCGCATCCCCACCTTCCGTGAGATCCTCGCACGCTTCGGCGGCAGGGTCATTATGAACATCCACGTCAAGCTCTGGGAGGTGGACATCGGCCGCCCGATGATAAAGGAGATCGTGGACCTCATCCGCGAATACGATTGCGAGCGCCACGTTTATCTGATGATCGTGAACGATGAGATCCACCGCGCCGTGAAGGAATACGCGCCCGATATCCCGACCTGCGTCGGCTGGGACGGCAACCGCGAGCCGCTCTCGATGGTCGCGCGCGCCGTAGAGCTCGGGGCTCAGAAGGTACAGCTTTATAAACCTTACTTTACAAAAGATACGATCGACC
>JAZQVJ010000123.1:0-14945 GCA_045631785.1 Eubacteriales bacterium | reverse complement strand
CCGCCGTGCTCGATTACCTGATGGCCGAACCGGGAAAACGCGATAACGATTCCTGCCACGACGAGTCCATCACCGATGCCTATATCCGCTTCTCCCACACGCACCGCTTCCACCGCAATGGCTCCTACACCGTCTATCAGGACAACGAGGTCCTCAAGAAGGTTGACAGGATCCGCTATTACGGCGTTATCTCGATGCCCTACGGCACTGTGCAGGAGCATTATGTATACGCCCCCGGCTCGACCAACGCCTCCATCCCCGTGAAGCAGATTCAGGGGGCGGGCAATGAGTTTTACGTCCAGGGTGATCCTACGAAGGTGCGGAGCTATTATCAGATGAAGGATCTTGCCGGCACCTCGGCTGTTTGCATCGGCTATTATCCGTATTTCGGTATTACCACCGATGAAAAACGTCCTGCGGCCGTCGCAAATTCCACGCTTGGTCTTGGTTGGTACTCCCATGCTCTCAAAAATTACCCGATGCTGTGTGATGCGGAATTCGAGGTGGGTGACAGGATCCAATTTATCGCCTATCACGTTCCCTCGTTCCCGTATGATGACGACTTCTTCTCGATCAACTGGTACTTCGTGGGGGATGAGGTCTACGTTGCGTTGAATACTCACAAAGCCTTTGACGAAAAGACGGTGACTCTCCCCGAGTACCTTAACGGCATGATCATCACGCCGGAGAAGGAAACCAACGGCAAGATCACGGTCCATTCTGCGACGGTTGACGGCGGTATCACGGTTTCCTCTACCGGTGCCGGGTACGCCACGATCAAACTGACACCCCAATAAGGCACTTTACCCCCTGCCTTTTTGGCAGGGGGCTTCTATCGTCAGGGCTTTTGCGCGAGGTCACCTTGCAAAAAGCCCCCATACGCGGTATAATGAATTAAAGGTATTGTTTTATATTACCCATATCATCGGGAGGATACGATATGAACACCAAGCTCCTTTTACTCCTTGCTTTGTTCTTTGCCTTTGCGGCCATTTTGGCATCGTGCGAGTTTTTACCCGAGGGACTCTTCCCCGGGGCGGCAACGACGACCGGCAGCGATACGGCAACGACGACCAACCCCGTGACCACCACGACGGTGACAACGACCGTGGTAACCACCACGGCAGTGCCCAATCCGATCGCATCGGCTTCGATTGTTCCGGACGGGCTCCGCATCAAGTATAAGAATGGCAAGAGCCACATCCTCGGCAAGGCTGAGCTCTATGACGGTGGGAACTCGGCAGTTCTCGTTGACTATGCTCTGGATGCCGAGGGGGTGCTTTCGCTCACCTTCCGCGATGCGGCGGCTTATACCACGGCGAACCGGATGCTCGGTAACACCTTCCGCGATGTGACGCTCCGCCTCCGCGAGGCGAACGGTAACCTGGAGTGGGCCACGGCCAATGGCACGGCCTTCACGGTTCTCTGCCCTGCCAAGCAGAATTCAAGAGATACCGATCCTCTCACAAAGCTGATCGATGCGGCAGACCTCTTTGCCCATACCGAGTCGCTTGGCACGGGTATGATCCTCTCGATCCAAGGGAACAATCTCCGTTTCCGTGCGACCGAATGGCTCAACGGCCTTGACTTCTGCACCGATGCCTTCTACACCCGCACGGGAGATACTGCCAGGAAAGCGGGCAACCGCCATTTCAACCTCTCCTGCATGAGAGTCATCAATGAGTCGCTGCCCATTGACGATATGAGCGAGGGCACGACCTGGAAGGATGCGAGTGACGACATCACCCCCCTCAATTTTAACGGGACATACATCGGCGCGAACCACGGCTATAACCTTATTGCCAAGATCCCGAACACGAATAAGACCGAAAACGACATCGGCTCGGTCTGGAAGACGGCCACCGGCCAGAAATTCTGCCTTGTACGGATCGCCGACGGTATGCTTTGGATGTGTCCGTTTGACGACGACTCGATGCAAGACGGCAACTTCACTGAGTATTGTGCCAAGGTGCTCCTTCATGCAGGTGACGTTCTGACACACGATTCGGGAGCAGCCAATAAAGCCATCATCCCCGTAAGCGCAGACAATAATCCGAACGATATGCAGCTCCACGTGGCCGTCAACAACGTCAAGCGCCACGCCTTCCTGAACGGTATTAAGGAGGTCGATCTCCTCACGGACGGCGCGTACGAGGCCGAGTTCATCGACTTCTACGAATCCTACGACGTTATCTATCTGCCTGCGATGCTTAATTATCTGATAGAGAATGCGGGGGATAACAACGGCGAGAGTCATCACGACGATGCAATCGCCGCGTCCTACGTCACAATAAGCAACACCTACCGCTTCCACAAGAACGGCTCGGTCGTTGTGTATTGCAATTACGACTTCCACAAGGATATCCCGACCGTCAGCATCGTAGGTGGCGTGCAATCGCAGCCCTTCGCCACCGCGACGCCGCACGTATACGTCCCGGGGACAAGCAGCTATGCCGTGCCTACCGCCCAAGCGACGGGACAGATCGTTTATATCGGGACGAAGGATCTCGCTAACCCGAACCGCCTCGTGACCTCCTACTTCCAGATGACGGATAGCCTTGGCACGAAGGCAATGAACCTTGGCTACTGCCCCGACTACGGCTACGGCATTGAAGAAAGCCGCCGCGAGTACCTTGGCAACGGAACCGATAATCTTGCCTTCTACTTCTCAACCTATAAAATGTATCCGAAGCTCTTCGCCAACACCACAGTCGCGAAGGACACAAGCATCGGCTTCATTGCCTACCGCGTGCCGTCGCAGGCCACAGACGGCGATTTCACAGCGATCAACTGGTACTGGGTGGGGGATGACATCTATCTCTCGCTCCACACCAAGGGGGCCGTTGCCGAGCGCTTGGTCGATCTGCCCGATTATATGGACGGCATGACGATCACCGGCGTTGAATCCTCCACCTCCTTCACCGTTTCCTCGACCACGGTCGCTACGGATGGTATCACGGTCTCCTCGACGGGTGCCGGGTATACCATTGTTAAGCTCTCTCCCGCGAATTAAAAGAATAAAATCCCCCTCAGTGAGGGGGATTTTTATATAAAAGAAAAGCACCCCAAGGGGTGCTTTTTCTTCGGGGGCCGGTCGCCCTCCGAAGGGGTGCAGAGCGCGATCTGCCCCTGCGGTTTTGGCAGAGGAGAAATTGATGCGCTGTGCCGCTTCGGGGGGCCGGGAAGCCGTACATAACGTACGGCGACCGCGGTTGCCCTCCGAAGGGGTGCAGAGCGCGATTTATCCCTGCGAAAATTAGCCGACGATACCCGAGCGCTCGATACCCTGCACCAGATACTTCTGGCAGAAAAGGTATACGATAACCAGCGGCAGAATGATCATAATACCGGCGGTATTCTTGATCGCGGAGTAGAAAAGGCTCTGGCCTGCATAGCTGATTTCGAGTGAGGGAGGGATCGCAACGATATCCGGCATCAGCGTCCATTCGCTCCCCGTGGTAAAGAAGAGCGTCGTATAGAACTCATCGGTCCACTGCCAGGAGAAGGCGAAGAGGAAGATCGTGATCATCATCGGCACGGAAAGCGGAATGATGATCGAGAAGAAGGTGCGCATCGTGCCGGCACCGTCAACGTATGCCGATTCCTCCAGCTCATCCGGAACTCCGCGGAAGAACTGACGCATCATGAAGATATAAAGACCGTTCTTAAAGGCAAGGCCTGTCGCGGAGATGATGAAAAGGGGCCAGAAGGTATCGAGGAGAATGGGAAGCTGCTGACCTACCTTCTTCGGATTCGCATCGATCCCAAAAAGCTCAAGAAGACCGGGGATAATACGGCCGTTGCCGTCATTCAGGACACCGCCAAGGTCAAAGTAACGGAATCTCTGTATCATAGCAAGGCGGATGGTCTCGTGGGGGATGATCATCGTCAGAACCACAAGGAGCATCACAAGCCCGTTGCCGCGGAACTTAAACTTCGCAAGACCGTAACCGATCAGCATGCAGACGAAGGTCTGCAGAAGTGCTGCACCGATCGAGAGAATCGTTGTATTAAAGAACGCGTCAAGGTAGTTGTTCTCCAAGAAGATGGTCGTGTAGGTCGTGAGCGTGAAGTGCTTCGGAATGACACGGACGGTCACATCAACAAAGTCCTCATATCCCATGAAGGAGCCTGCGATCTTCGAAAAGAAGGGGAACAGGATAACATAGGAGATACCGATCATCAGAAGAAGACGGAAGATGTACCAAATGACCTGCGTCAGGAAGTAGGTGGAAAGGATCTTCTGCTTGAAGCGCTGCCAAAAGGGCATTTTGCCCTCGTAATCCACGCGAATGCGATTCTTGGTTTCCTTCATTACGCGCGTTTTCTGTACTTCGGGTTGTACGTTCATCTTTCCACCTCCTTAATCCCGTTTTTGATAGAATATGAATGCCGACGCGATGCCGACGAACAGTGCAATGATCAGCATAATGATCAAGAAGTAGATCCAGGCCATTGCCGTAGCAACGTTACCCTGCTCATTCTTCGATGCAATGTAGGTCATAACGACATTCGATTTACTCGTGAACGAGTCGATGATCGTGTAGATCGCATTTACGAGGATCATCGGGCTGATCATTGGGAAGGTGATCTTCCAGAAGGTCTCCCATGCGGTGGCACCCTCGATCTTACACGCCTCGTAGATGGCGGGCGAAATCGACTGCAGACCGGCAAGGAAGATCAGCATCTGAACACCGGAGCGATTGATGATGTCGTAAATGTTGTTAACGAGCGTCGTAACGTAGTTAACAAGCTCGGTGCCGACCTTCATGTTCGCAAAAAGCACCTGAATGTCAAGCGCCGAAATGATCTCGGTCGTCGCATCGGTTCCGCCACCGGTATCAATGCCGCCCTCAGCCCCCATGTTTTCGCTAAGGACGACAGATGCGTTGATCGAGTCCATAAGGCCCGTCGAAAGGATAACGGGAACGAAGAAGATGGCGCGGAACGCGGCGCGGCCCAGCATCTTCTGGTTCAGGACGACGGCAACGAAAAGCGAGAAGATAACGATCGCGGGAACGTCAAAGAGAAGCTGCTTGATGCCGGCCACAAGGGTTTCGGTAAAGGTGACATCGGTCATCAAGGCATCACGGTAGTGCTGGAAGCCGACAAAGGAAAGCGACATACCGCCACCGTAGTCAAAGACCGAGAACGAGAAGGCCAGCGAGTCAATGATCATCGGCAGATACAGAAAGAGAATGCCGAGAACAAAGGGCATAACAAAGATCCAACCGGCACGCGCCTTCCGCTTATCAAGCGAGGAAGGGGCGAGAAACTTCGAGATACCGGTCTTGTCGCCGAAGCGGCGGACGGCAGAGCCTGCCGTCCTTAAGCCCTTGCCGATCGGCCCCGTGACGGGGGCGGTCTTCTCCTTGAGAAAACCGCCGGCGGCTACCGTCTTGTCTTTTACGGTGCTGAAGAAATCTGTAAACTTAGACATGCGTTAGCCCTCCCTTCACGAAATGGTTGCCGGATCCCGCCAGAAGCTATACGAGGGGATCACATAAGCCTTACCGTCGATTCGGACGGTAACATCAAACAGGTTGTAGTTGAGGACGAAGCGAACGAGCGTTCCATCCGTCTTACGGTAAGTGACCATCACAAGGCGCTCATCCTTCAGCGTGTAGTCGGTATCGACATAATTCGTACCGGCGGTCGCCTCGGAATCGGTCCTGTTGAAGTCGTACACCACGGTGACATCGTTGACAAGCGCCAGAATGGACTCGCGCGTGTCGCGGCAAAGCTTGACAAGGGCAGCCAAAGCATCGGTGTCAGCCACCGTCTGCGAGAAGCCGGATGCCATAGCGGCGATCTTATCGTTACCGAAGCCGCCGTAGACGAGCTTGTTGAAGAGCGCGGCATCGGCATCGGTAGGAGCGTTGTTGCCGAGAATGGCCTTCAGCTCGGTGAAGATATCCTCGCCGGCGCCGGTATCGGTGTTGGCCGCAATAAGGGCACGGACATCCTCCCACAGCTCTGCCTTTTCGGTAGCCGAAAGAGCATCGCCAATGAAGGCATCGGCCTTTGCGATGATCGCGTTGACGTCAGCATTGACCTTCACGGTGAGGCCGAGGCGAACATCAAGCTCGGCAAGACCGTCACCGTTGCAGTAGGCATCAAAGACCTGCTCGGCAGCAGCCGCGGCGCCTGTAATGCCATCCGCAGTAAGCACTCGGGTGAAGTCCGCGAGGACCGCCTTCTTGGCTTCCTCGGCAACGATCTCGGCACGCTTAGCATCGATCGCCGCAGTGTCGGTGGGATCAATGCCCTCAAATCGAGATGCCCACTTGGCATCGGCAGGATCCACGGTAGGATCGTAGCCGCCGATCACATAGGCCTCAATAAAGCTGCAGAAATCATCGTCGTTCTTCTTGGCGCTGAGGTAAATATCTCTTGCCGCCTTCATCGAGTTGAAGAGCGCGGTCTCACGGTCGGTGATCTCGGCCATAATAGCCGAGAGGACAGCATCGCGAAGATCCGCCTTGTTCTCTTCTCTTTCGTAATCCTTCAGATTGCGCTCACCGCGGATAAACTGATGATCCACGATCTCGGCCGTCTGAAGATCGGCAAGAGCCCTGTTAAGGGTGTTGTACTGCTCAATGACCGTGCCGTCGCCGGTCCCGGCATCGGGATCCTTCCAGCGCCAGATATCGTAACGGATCGAGTAGTACTTACTGAGAGTTTCATCCTTCTTGAGAAGCATGGTATTCTCGGTATTATAGGAAAGGAGGAAGTAGGGGTAGGCACCGTTTTCGATCGACTTCAGGAGGTTGTACTCCGAGTCGCCCGACATATTGAGCGCGCTGCCCGCATAGTTCACGTAACCGTGGAGAACCATCGCCATAAAGGGTACAGAGGCGCTGGCGTAGCGATACTTGCTGCTATCAAGCGGCATCTCAAGGATGTGGTCGGCATAGTTGATCGCATAGCGGTTGCCGCCCGAGAGCATCACGGAGTAGGACTCGGTAACGTTCGCAAGAAGCTGCTCGACGTCCTCTTTTGCCTGCTCGCGGTTGATGGGGTTATCCTCATCAAAGTTCGAGTTAAGATCGGAGCCGAGAGTCGAAAGCGAAAGACCGAACGCACCGTCATCCTCATACTTTGAAAGCTTTTTCTCAAGCTTCTGGTAATAGGTGCCAATGACATTCGTGGCAACGCACATATCGAAGAAGCTCGTGAACTCCTGATAAACGGCATCATAGATCTGCTTGGAGCAGTAACGGTTATCAACCGTACGGGCACCGATCTTCTTGAGCGAAACGCCGCCGCCCGAGCCATCGTTGCTCAGATAGAGGAAGTCGAACTCGGGATACACACCAAAGCCCTCATCCTCAGCCTTCTCAATGAGGTCACGGAAGCCACTCTTGCCGCCAACAGCCTTCTCCCACTTGACCTTCGCAGGGTAGGCAGCACTCATGCCGCCGTTGGCAAAGCCGGTCAGCTTGAAGTTGACATTTGTGATCCCCGAATTCTTGAGATCGTCATAGATCGCTCCGACATCATCAAAGGTAGTCAGAGGAACCTTGACAGTCACAGGGAACGAAAGGATCTGCTTGGTGGTCTCGATAGCACCGAAGGCCTCGAGATACAGAGGAATCTGAGAAGCGGTATTCGCAAGAGGCGTCAGCGTACCGTTCGACTTCAGATACTCGCGGTACTTGGTTGCCATCCCCACCCAGCTGGCCTCATTCGACGAAAGAAGCTCAATGCGGGTGCGGTAGCTGCCCGTGTACTTGCGGTCGGCCACGACCGTCCACTCGGTATTACCGCTGACCGAGATCGAATCGGCAAGGTCATAGGTATCCTTGGGGCGCGGGTAATAGGTCGGATAAACCGAGGCATAGTTATGGCGCGCGGCACCGAAGGAGACCGAAAGGCTGGTCAGCGCATCGCCCTCCTCAAGGACGGCGAGGAAGCCGGAACGGACGGGAACCAGGTCATAGAGCTTTCTTTCACGCTCATCGTAAAGCTGATTGCCATCGGCATCAAGCATCGGGACCTCGGCAATGTCATCGGTATTGATAACGCCGTAGACGGGGAGACGGACGGGTTCCTGGTGCTGGCCGGAAACCGTATAGTAGGCATAGTCCTGACCGTAGACCTTGCCACTCCAGGCGATCGAGGTCTTCTTGGTGTCGGTGTAAAGATCACTGTACTCGAAGAGCGCACCGCTACCGTCGGGATAGAACACGTAGCCATCATAGAGCATTTCCTCGTGTGCATCGCCGCCGTAGTTGATGCCGTTATCCAAAGCATAGTCACCGTAGGTCATGGTGTCCATCTTACCGGCACCGAGGTAGTTCAGCGTGCTGATGTACTCAAGCTCAAAGAGAGTCTCGTCATAGAGGATACCGTTCGAGGGAAGACGGATATCCAGCGCGCCGTCGGTGGGGTTGATGGTGTACTCCAGGGCGAGCTTGAAGTAAGGAGGCGTTTCTTCATTCGACACATAGCCCGTGACGGCATTGTCCTCCTCGACGTCCGCGTAGGAATAGTTCGGGCAGTAGGTCTTTATGATCGACTCGATCCTGCTCTTCTGTGCAGAAGCAAGCCCCTCTGCCACAGTGTAGATGACGTAGTTCGTCCCCGTCGCGGGGTCGGTCTTCGCCGTGATGGGATAGTCTCTGAAGATCCTCTCCTTGTCGGCACCGAGCGCGTTCGGATCCTGCTCGGTATACGTCGCAAGGATCTTCTTGTAGACCTCCGCCTCAAAGACACGGTATTCCTTGTCGGTCGGCTTGTAATCCTTGAGAAGCTCTTCCTTGTACGCCTCAAGAGGTGCAAGGATCTTCTCCTCGAAGGCCTGCTTGGTGATCCAGCCGGGCATCAGGTAGGTGGCATTCTCACGGCCAATAGCATACTGGACGCGGATACCGTTCTTGATCGT
This sequence comes from Eubacteriales bacterium, assembly GCA_045631785.1. Classification (GTDB taxonomy): domain Bacteria; phylum Bacillota; class Clostridia; order Oscillospirales; family CAG-272; genus UBA1740. The sequence continues at coordinate 6,058 of JAZQVJ010000123.1, read as the reverse complement.
CTTGACCTGGATCTGGCCACGCTCGGCCGCCTCGGTGAAGCTGTACATGTACTTCAGGTTGCCGTCCTTCCCCTTATAGGAAACGACGACCTGAGAGAGGAGCTGCGCCTTAACGGCATTCGAGATCTTACCATTTTGCTCGTCACCGAAATCGTAGGGATTGGTGGAGATACCGGTCCCCTCGGTTGCGTTATAGTAGATGACCTCACCCGTGTACGGGTTGCAGTACAGCTGATAGGTGTCACCGCCATTCGGCAGGTTGACAGTAAGAACGTTTTGGAGATAGGGATCCTTCTCCCTTTCATCGCCGAAGAGCTTCTCGCTAATCGACGAGTAATGCTGCTTCAGCGCATCGGCAGTAGCCTTCTCATAGCTTGTGCTGTCGGTCTCGACCTCGGCCGCCTGCACGTTCACCGCCGTGCCGGGAATAAGCCCGGCCACAGCGCCGAAGAGCATCACCGTAACGAGCAAGGTAGACAGTATTCTTTTCATAATATCTTTATTCCTCCTTTGCTCGTTATACGCGGTACGCGATCTCGGTGATCAGCGACGAAATAAAGGAAATGATCTTACCGATCAGACCCGAGAACAGAAGTGCCATGAAGATGATGATCGCCATGCCGAGAATCGTGCAGATGATGATCAGAAGGTTCTTGCCCATCGAATAGTCGTGAGTGACCATCAGACCGAAGAAGAGGAGGGCGCCACACCATATGAAGCCAACGGCGATCAAGAGGGTGATGATCATCGCCTCATCAAGGGTAACAATGTTCGACAGAAGCGTCGAGATCACGAGAATGGGAATCAGAGGGGCAACGGCATAGCCAATGGCAACGACGATGTCCTTGAAGGAGCCCTCGCCGTCAAACAGGGTAGTCAGACACCAGTTGGCGATGACGCACAGAACGATCGGCACAAAAACCGAGATGATCTGCGTAACGATCGTGGAATACTCGCCCTTGGGGTTCATGATATAGCCGGTACCTACCGATTGGTAGTAGAAGGCCAGGACCAAAAGGCCGATAAAGGTAAGTGATGCACGCACCGAGCCGCGCTTCTCATGCTTGAGGTCCCAGAAGCCGTCAAACGGGTGGAAGGCTACGTGGAAGCCATACATGAGCTCCTCCCAATACGAGGTCCTCGTGCGGTTCTGGCGCACGGCGACCGCCGCATTCAAGCGGGAAGCGTATCCCATGACCTTGATCAGAGCGTAGCAGAATACGCCAACCACGATCGGGATAACGATCAGATACTTGGAGATCCACTCCTTTCTCACCTCGCGGTAAGCATTCGAATAGTTGGTCTCGTCGTAGGCCGCACGGAAGTATTCCATCGACTCGGTATACTTACCCTCGCGGAAGAGCGATTTACCGACACCGATGTAGGCGGTATCGAAGTTGCTGTTATACTGCATGACGTTCCGCCAAGCCTCGACAGCACCGCTGTAGTTACGGTCGTTCTCCTGCTGGATGGCATCCACAAGGAGGTTACCGTACGGCGTACGGCGATAGACAGTCAGGGTATCGGCGGTGTTATCGAGCACGATCATGCGGTCGCCCTGATAGGTAATGCCGGCAATGCTGTTCAGCTGACCGAGCATTTCGCCCGTGTCACCGAAGGCAAAGAGCAGGTTGCCGTTCTGATCATAGGTGAAGATCTTGTTGCGCGAGGAGTCGATGATCGACCAGGTGTACTGCGGGCCGATCGCAACGTCCTTGATCTTCGAGGGGCCGGTGGCACCCGTCGCATCGACGGCGGCGTTGATGTCCACTTCTCCGCCGGGATCGAAGAAGCCGTTACGCTTCATGATCTCGCTACCGGCCGAGTTCAGCTTTTTGATCGGCGAATAGTCGGCACTCTTGCTTTGGATCGAGGCGATCTGGTTCGCCTCATCAATCGTATCGGTGGTTACGTAGATAAAGCCCTCGTCATCCACCGTGATGTTATTGAACTCTGTGGAAACGTAGTCCACCGAGTTCTCGCGCATCTCGTCCGTCATGAAGCGGCGCCAGATGATGTCGATAAGGCTGTAGGTAACCTTCTGCGCGCCGATAAAGCCGGTGAACTCACCCTCCTCGGTCATAACGATAACGCCCTGGTAGGTCGTCGAGGAAATGACGAAGATACGGCCGTACTGGTCAACCGCAACGGCAACCGGGCGATATCCCGAGGTGCTGCCGAACAGCTTCGACTTCGGCGCTTCGATATTCTTGACAAAGTTACCGTCAAGGTCGCAGAGAACAAGACGGCTGTTACCCGTATCGCAGATGTAGATATATTCGTCGGTGACGAATACGCCGCGAGGGGCAAGGAGCGAGGAGGTGGCACCGAATTCGTTGGCGAAATGCTGGAGGGTGAACTTCACCTTGTAATATTCGTCAAGAACGATGATGCGGTTGTTCTTGGTATCGGCAATGTAAATATTACCGCGCTTATCGGCAAAGACATCGGAGGGCTCATCAAACGCCACGCCGCCATTCGCAAGCAGGCCCATATAGTCGGAATCCACCACCATGACGGGGGAGTAGGCGGCGGGAGAATACAGGGCGTAGCCGTCGATCGAGTAGGTGTAGGTCTGATACGGCTCGGAGGCCTTGGCCGAAACGGCGAAGGAGGGAACGAGCATCAGAAGCATCAGGAAAAGGAGTGCTACCGTGCTTATTTTTCTTTTCATCGATACATCTCCTTTCCTTAGTCTTTCATACCACTCGTACCCATCGTCTCGATGATCTTACTCTGGTTGAGAACAAACACCGTGATAGGAACGATCATCATAACGACCGTAGCCGCCGCGCCGGCACCGGCACGGGCAACACCGCCGCTAACGATCTGCTGGATCGCGTAGTTGAAGGTCTTGAGCTGCTCTGAGTGGATGTAGATCGAGGCACCGGTGTTCCAAAGGCCCTTGAAGGTCTCAATGATCAGAGTCAGCCACGCGGGCTTGACCATCGGCATCGCGATCACCCAGAAGGTACGGAACTCCGAGGCGCCGTCAAGACGGGCACTCTCAAGAACGGCATCCGAAACCGAGCTTTCCATAAACTGCTTCATCAGGTAAAGACCCAGAGAGGTGGCCAAGGACGGCATAATGATCGCAAGATAGGTATCGATCCAACCAAGGGTCGAGAGAATGATGAAGTGCGTCACCTGGTTAACGGTCGAGTGGAACATCAGCGAGGTAACGACCAGGGAGAACATAAGGTTACGCCCCGGGAATTTCAGCTTGGAGAGCGCATAGGCAGCCATCGAAGCAAACAGAAGGTTGCAGACGGTACCTACCGCCGTGATAAACACGGTGTTAAAAATGTAACGCGAGAAGGGAACCCACGAGTCGCTCATCAGGGAGAAAAGATCCGAGAAGTTTGTGAGCGTCGGGTTAATAACGTAGAAGCGCGGGGGGAACATCCACAGCTCATCAAGAGGCTTCAAGGACTGCATGATGACATAGACCATCGGCAGGATCATGAAGACACCCATGATAGTGAGCATGACAGTAATACCGGCATCGCCACCGCGCGAACGGTTCAGTACGACCTTATGGCCTCTTGTTCTTAATTTCTTTGCCATCTTACTGCCCCACTTTCGAAAGAGCCTTCTTGACGAGGTAGTTCGAGCCGTACATGATCACGAACAGAACAACGGCGATCGCCGAGGAATAACCAACCTCGTAGCGCTGTCCGCCATAGTCGTCAAGATGGTGCATAATGGTGTGTGCGGCATAGTCGACTGACGGCATACCGCAAAGCGCCGTAACGATCGCACCGAAGCCGAAGGACGAGGTGATCGCGAGAACCGCACCGAACATCAGCTGCGGCTTCATGTTCGGCAGGGTGACGTACCAAAGCTCCTGCCAACGGTTGCGGATACCGTCCACGGCCGCGGCCTCGTACTGACTCTTATCCACGCCCTGAAGACCGGCGATGAAGGAGAGAAACGCCGTACCGAGCGACAGCCAAAGGGCGACAACGATACAAAGCGGCATGACCCACGTGGCGTTTTCAAACCACAGGATCGGAGTACTGATGATACCAAGCTCCATCAAAATACCGTTAACCCAGCCGTACGCATCCGACGAGAACATGGTCTTCCAGATCATGTAAACCGAACCCGAGATCGAGGGCGCATAGAAAACCAGCGTAACCAACGCGCGGATCTTCGGGCCGAGCTCGTTGATAAACCAAGCAACGAGGAAGGACAAAAGGTAGGAGGCAGGACCGGTGATCGCGGCGAAGACGAGCGTGTTACCGGCTGCAATGATGAAGATGTCATCATCGAGGAAGAGGCGGGTGTAGTTGTCAACACCTACCCAGTTCGGCATCTCCAGCATGTTGAAGTCGGTGAAGCTGAGCAGGATCGACAGGAATACGGGAAATACAGTGAAAAGGAGGAAAAGAAGCATAAAGGGAGCGACCATCAGATAGGCCACCTTGTTGCGTTTCATTTCCTTCCACACCCACTGCGCACGCGTCATATCCTTGCGTGCCACAGGGCGCTGGGCCACAAGCGCGGGGGAGGCCTCACCGTCGGTGGACGGCGAGGCAGAAGCATCCTCGGAAGCCGAAGTGACGGTCTCGGTCTCTACGGCCTGCGCTTCGGCGATTTCGGTCGCTCCGGCGGGTGCCGGATCGATCGGGGCAAGAGCCTCGTCGGCGCCCGGCATCACGGTGTCGTTTTCACGCTCCGTCATTTCGGTTTCCTCCTTATTGTAATTGTCAGACATAGATCATTCTCCTTTTGACGCTCAATTCGCGGGGGCCTTGTAGCCGGGAGGGAATTCACCCGGAGCCAGCGTTACCAGCTCAAATTCCTCACGCTTTCTCGTCAGCTCCTTGTTGATGGTTGTCACGTAGTTGTACATTTCATCAACAGGATCGGCCTTTTCGTTGACAGCAGCGAGGAACGCAAACTGAATGTAACGTGCGATGATGTACGAGCCGGGGTAGTTCGGGATGGCAGCGAGGTTATCAAACTGCTCCTCAAGGCTCGCAAGCTCGGCCGAGGTCCAGGAGAGGTTGCGGAGCGCCTGTGTATTGGCGGTGGCGTACTTGGCGGCAGGACCGACGAGGGCAACCATCTGGTTACCGTAATCGGCCTGGGCATCCTTGTGCGCCTGCCATTTCATGTACGTCCATGCGGCATCCTGCTTTTCACTATCCTCTTTATACAGCATAATGGTGGCGGTCAGCGTGGCGACCGAGCAGTTGTTGATCGTCCCGTCGTCGCGCTCCATACCGGGCAGGCGGGTAAAGGCCCAAAGACCGCGGATTTCGGTAGCGAAGACCGTCAGAGTGTTGTAAAGCGAGCAATAGTCGGTAATGACGATCGGCATTTCACCGGTACGGAAGCGGTTGGCGGCATCAAAGGAAACCGGGAAGGAGTAGTCGGTGTAGAGTCGGCAGCAACGACGGAAGGCATCCAGCGCGATGTCCTCCCCAAGGCCGATCTGTGCCCCGGCATACTCGGGATCATACTGGGACTTATCGTAGTAATCGGAGTCGTCCTCGTACAGCCACTGACTTCCGCCCATCTGATAGACGAAGATCGTCATGGCAGAGGCGTAGGTAAGACCGATCTGCATGTTGTTCGACTGGAAGATGGTGTTCGCCTTCTGGAGATCGTCCCATGTCTCGGGAACATCGATGCCAAGGTCGGCGAGAACATCGAGGCGGTAGAACATCATCGGGAAGTTCGTGGTCTCGGGAACACCGTAGGTCTCTCCGAGGAGCGAGATCGGGATCGTGTTGGCGTAGTTGAAGACGACGTACTCGTCCTTCACCTCGTACTTGGTACGCGGAATTCCGTTTTCATCGACATAGGTCTTGGCGGCCGTGGGATCGTAGGAATTCGGATCGACGGCCTCGTCGGCATCGATCTTCCCATTGCCGTTCGTATCGAGGGTGGGAGAGGTAGGATCGACGTAATAGGTACGCTTGTAGCTGTTCTCGGCCTGCTCTGTCAGCTCAATATCGTAGCCATACGTGCTGACGTAGCCAACGCGCGAGTCAACCGACTCGATGGCGCCGCGGATCGCGTAGTTGATGGTATCGGCGGCCGCAAG
>JAZQVJ010000122.1:0-1722 GCA_045631785.1 Eubacteriales bacterium | reverse complement strand
CCGCCGAGGGGAGCGCGGCCGCTTCGTACAGCCGCCGTGTTCTTTCGCGGGATACCGATCTTGCCTATCTCTTTGCCGAGGCCGCGGCCGCGCGTCTGTGTGAGGACGGTGTGATGGCCGCCGTCCTTCCCATCTCGTTTGCCGACAGTGCCGAGGCCGCGCCTCTCCGCGAGCGCCTCTTTGCCCGCGCCCCTCTTTTCTCGCTCTCGCTTGACTTCGGCAAGCGCGGCGACCGCGCGGACAAGACCATGCTGGCCATCCTCCGTTACGGCGAGGAGCCGCCTGCCGTTACCGTCCGCGTCGCCAAAGCGGGTGGCGTCGAGGAATTGCCCCCCGTCCCCTACCCTGTGGCCGTATTTTCATCGGAATATAAAGTTTTGTTGGCAAAAAGCCATGCTGACGTGGCTATGGTGCGCGCCATGAACTCCTTCCCCTGCCGCCTTGCCGACTTCGGCCTTGTCGTTAAGACCGGCCTTACCATTGAGGCGCGCTACCGCGATTGCATGCGGAAAACACGCGAGGGGGGTGCCGTTCCGCTTCTGCACCCGGCAGGGCTCTACGACGGGCAGATGCATTTCCCCGCGAGGGGGCGCGAGTGCGGCTACCTCATTCCGAGGATCCCCTCGCTCGCGGCGCCGAACCGTACGATGGTGCTGGTCAAGCGCGTTCCGTCAAAGAAGGATGGGCGCCACCTCGTCGTCGGTGTCTACTTCTCGGGGCAGCTTCCGCACGATCCCATGATCTCGACCGACAATAAGCTGAACGTCATCAAGGCGGCAGACGGCGAGATGGAGGCCGACTTCGCCTCGGGGCTTGCCGCCGTTCTTTCCTCGCAGTATTATGAGCGCTATTGCGCGCTGACGGGGGCGCTTTCCCATGTCAATGCACGGGCTCTTGCCGATCTGCCTCTCCCCGAGTATTCCCTCATCCTGTCGATCGGCCGCCGGTTGGCCGTGGCGCGCAACTATTCGCTCCGTGTCGTCGATGCCGTGGCAAGCGCCGCCCTTTCGTCGGTCTTTTTGAAGGTGTGAAATAAAAAATTGAAAAAGCCCTTGCAATTTTCTCCCAAATGTGATATACTAAACCGTAATTATCGCTATATTGGCGGAAATATCCCGCGTTGTATAAGAAAGGAAACCATCCATGCAGATTCTTACCTATATCCTTATCGGCCTCCTGATTGCTTCGGGGGCGTTCCTCATCGTCGCCGTCCTCCTTCAGCAGGGCAAGACCAAGGGCGGTCTTTCGGGTACCATCGTCGGCGGCACCGAGACCTTCTACGGCAAGGAGCACGGTGTCCGGCGTGACAGATTCCTTTCCCGTCTGACGACCATCGCCGCGATCGTCTTCGTGATCGTCGTCCTCGTCGTTTACTTCATCCAGCCCGACTTCAACCGTGATCCCGGCAACCAGTCGCCGGTCGCGATGCTGATGGACACGATCAATCTGTGAGAGAAAGGGGAGCGCTTCAGCGCTCCCCTTTCTCTCGTGGGCATAAATTGCGCCTCGCTTCGCCGCACGGGCAGGTCTGGCTCGACGTACCCTTGTACGCCTTCGCCGCACCCGTGCGACAAACCGATGCATCAATTTCTGCTCCGCGAGACCGCGACATAAATTGCATCCCGCTTCGCCGCACGGGCAGGTCTGGCTCGACGTACCCTTGTACGCCTTCGCCGCACCCGTGCGACAAACCGATGCATCAATTTCTGCTCCGCGAGACCG
>JAZQVJ010000121.1:0-2615 GCA_045631785.1 Eubacteriales bacterium | reverse complement strand
ATGGTGACCTCCGGCCCCATCGCCAAGGAATTTTCTCTCACGGTGACACCCGCCACCGCTACCGCGCACACCGCGGCCGCAGGTGATTTCGGCACCGACTGGGTTACGCTGCTCGGCACCAAGCTCCCCGCGCTGATTGCGCAAAAGGGTGCCGCCTCGGCAACAGGCGATCTGACACCGCATGGCACCTTTGCCTCGCCTGATCTGCAAAAGATCTTCTCGTTCGGCGATACCGTATCGGTAAGCGGCACGACCCTTTCCGAAACGCCCCTGCCCTTCGACCTGTATCGGGCACAGGGCGGCGTGTCCGCGCTGGCCGCAGGCTCTGTGGTGGAGGTCGGTGAGGACATACTGCTCGGCAAGTATGTGATCATAGACCACGGCTGTGGCCTTTACTCTTGGTATGCTGGGCTTTCCGAGCATCGCGTCTTCCAAGGGGAGCCCGTCGCCAAGGGTCAGATTCTCGGCATGGGATCGACCCATCTTTACCGCGAGCAATCGGCCCTGATCATGGTCACGCTGGGCAAGAGTGCCCTGAGCACTGACTACTTTTCCCAAATTCCGTTCATGAGCGATTGAATGGGAAACATTCTCCGCCCGCGCAAATTCTGTGCGGGCGGGTTTTATTATGCGGGTGGGGGGGCGCACATCCTCGACAGGCCCCACGATGTCCAAAGCACCAAAAAGGGAGGGCCGCTATGGGCCCTCCCTTTTTTGGTGCCGGAAGCGGGGGTCGAACCCGCACGGTATCGCTACCACTGGATTTTGAGTCCAGCACGTCTGCCAATTCCATCATTCCGGCGAACGCACCTATTATAGCATACTCCACAGAGAAAATCAAGGGGGTTTTTTGATTTTTTCAAAAGATTGTTGCGGCGCGCTCTCGCACCCCGCACTTTTTTCGCGCATAGAATGGAACGATATCGGCAAAGGAGGTTTTTTATGGATAGGAACACAGCACCCGCCGAGCAACCGGGAACGGGCTATCTTGTTGTGCAGGTCACAACGGCCAACACGGCGATCCCGCTGGAGGGGGCATCGGTGCAGGTCAGCCGCGACGAAGCGGGCCCGGGGGCCATTCTCTATGAGCGGCGCACGGGGCCCGATGGCAGGACCGATCGCCTTTCTTTGGGCGCACCGCCCCGCAATCTTTCCCTTTCACCCTCGACCGGGGAAGTCTTCTCCGCTTACAATATCGAAGTATTCTTGCCCGGATACGAGCGAGCGCTCTATCAGCACGTGCCGATCTTTGACGGCATTACCGCCATTCAACAGGCTAACCTTTTGCCCACGCCGCAAACAGGGCGCCCCGACAATTTTTCGGTGGGCGGACCGCAGATCTTTGATGATGCGCCCGACTTTGGGCTATAAGGAGATTGCCATGCCGATCAACGAACCCTTTATCCCCGAGAATATCACCGTACACCTGGGGCGCCCCGAGGAAAACGCCCCCAATGTCACGCTCCCCTTTTTGGAGTATGTGGCAAACGTGGCCTCCAGCGAGATCTACCCTACTTGGCCGGAAAACGCCATTCGTGCCAACATGTATGCACAGATCTCCTTCGTTCTCAACCGCATTTATACCGAATACTACCGCTCGCGCGGGTACGATTTTGACATCACCTCCTCGACCTCGATCGACCAATCCTTCGTACAGGGGCGGGATGTATTTGAAAATATCCGCGAGCTTGCCAACGAGCTGTTTGACAGCTATCTTGTGCGAGGGGATAATGTCGAGCCCCTCTTTTCCGCTTATTGCGACGGGCGCCGGGTGACCTGCGACGGCCTTTCTCAATGGGGATCGGTAGACCTCGCCGAGCAGGGCCTTTCGCCCTATGAGATCCTTACCTATTACTATGGAGATGACATTAGCATTGTCAGCGACGTGCCTGTGGGCCCGAATCGGGAGAGCGCCCCCGCCGTACCTTTGCGAGTGGGAAGTGTGAATGACGATGTGCGAGTAGCACAGATCCGCCTTAACCGCATTTCCGCCAACTACCCATCGATCCCGAAGATCTCACTCACAGACGGTGTGTTCGGCACCGATACCGAGGCAGCCGTGCGCCGCTTTCAAGAGATCTTTGATCTCACGGCGGACGGCGTGATCGGAAAATCCACTTGGTACTATATCCGTAGGATCTACAATGCCGTCAAACGCCTTAATGAGATCGACTCACAGGGGGTGGATCGCGAGGAGGTCATACAGCAATATCCCGGGGTCCTGCGCGAGGGGGACAGTGGCCTTGGCGTGGCCAATTTGCAGTATTATATCAATTACCTTTCCGGATTTTATGACACCGTGCCGCCTCTTGCCGTGGATGGGCGCTTCGGCCCCTCTACCCGTGCGGCGGTGATCGATGTGCAAAACACCTTTGGGCTTGTGGCTGACGGGATTGTGGGGGCGGTGACCTGGCAGGCGATCTATGATGCGTATCTCGGCATTGTATCCACCATTCCCCCCGTCTATACCGAGGGGAATGTGGTTCCCTTTCCCGGTGTGGTGCTTCGCCTTGGTGCCGACAGCGACGAGGTGCGGCTACTGCAGGAGTATCTCAATTATATCGCCATTTCCTACCCATCGATCCCCACAGTCAACACCACGGGCTATTTCGGCC
>JAZQVJ010000120.1:0-6137 GCA_045631785.1 Eubacteriales bacterium | reverse complement strand
CCTCTCTTTATTCGTGGTAATATAAACTTTTGCATATATTATATCACATTGAGCAAAGCTAGTCAAGTGTTTCCGCCATCTCGCATCTCAATCACGCCGAAGGCGTGTATATCATCAATGCGAAGCATTGTATATCATCCGCAACTTGTTGCGGTATATCATCAAGCCGCAGGAAAATGCACGCTGGCGCGTGATGAGATACAAGGGCGGCTCGCCGCCCTTGATGATATACACCGCACGTTGTGCGGCGATGATATACCAAGCCTGCGGCTTGGATAAACAAAAACAGAACATTTGTCGGTAGACAAATGTTCTGTTTTTGTTGGCGCGCCTGATAGGGTTCGAACCTATGACCTACCGGTTCGTAGCCGGGCACTCTATCCACTGAGCTACAAGCGCATAATATTCAATTGGAGCGGGTGATGGGAATCGAACCCACGCGACCAGCTTGGAAGGCTGGGATTCTACCATTGAACTACACCCGCACATCCGAGCGCTTAACTATATTAACACATCTTCCTCGGTTTGTCAAGCGAATTCGGAAAAATATTTTCGTTTTTTCAAGTTTTTTTGTTGCTATAATTTCCGCCGCATGTTACAATGAATAAAGAACGCAAGAAAAACGTGAGATCTCCCAAAACGGCGAGTGAGAGAGGAGTCCAAGATGAAGAATATACCCTTGTTCGGCCCCGGCGGCAACAGCCTTTCCTTTTACAATGAGGGCCATAAATCTACCGTTGAGGCGCCGGCATGGATCGCGGCCCGCGGTCTTGATGCTTATGAGTTTGAAGCCGGGAACGGTCTTGCGGCGGGGCCGGCTACCCTTAGCCGCATCGGGGATGCCGCACGCGAGCATGGGATCGCTATGTCGCTTCACGCCCCGTACTTCATTTCGCTTTGCAGCGCCGATCCCGAAAAGCGTAAAAAGAGCATAGAGTATATCTCTGCCTCACTTGAGGCAGGGGCGCTGCTCGGCGCCCGCACGGTGGTCGTCCACATGGGCGGTGTTGCCAAAATGTCGCGCGAGGAGGGGATGCGCCTTTCTTCCGAAACACTGTACGATCTCCTTTCGGCGGTTCCCGATAACGGCATTGCCGTCGGTCTTGAAACCATGGGCAAGGTCAATCAGCTCGGGACACTTGACGAGGTTCTTTCGCTTTGCGCCCTGGCTCCCGACCGCCTTGCCCCCGTGGTGGATTTCGGTCATCTGAACGCACGTGCTTGCGGCGCCGGAGGATTTGCGGGGAAGGACGACTATATGCGCGTTTTCGATGCCATCGCCTGTGCCCTCAGCGACCGCGCCGCGATGCAGCTGCACGCGCATTTCTCGAAGATCGAGTATACGAATGCAGGGGAGAAGAAGCATCTCACCTTTGCCGATACCGTTTACGGCCCCGCACCCGAGCCCTTGATGGAGGCCATTTTTGAGCTTGGCGTTGCACCGACGATCATCTGCGAATCGGACGGCACGATGGCTGAGGATGCTCTCACAATGAAACGGTACTATCAAAGCCTTCGGGAGGGAAAATGAACCGTATCACCTCACTCAGGACGCTTCTCAATACCCTGGATGCCGATGCACTCCTGCTTACCTCGCCGATCTCACAGCGCTACGCCACCGCCTTTGCCATTTCGGACGGATATGTGGTGGTATCAAGGGATAAGGCCTTTCTTGTTACCGATTTCCGTTACGCCGAGGAGGCAGAGAAGTCCTGCGACGCCGCCATTACTGTGGTGGCGCCCCCCTCACAGCTTGAATACCTCTCCGACCTCTTTCGCGCCGAAGGCTTTATGCGTGTTGGATACGAGGATAAAACGCTCTCCTGCGCCGCATATCGGATGCTTTCCGAGGCCATCGGATTTTCGGGTGTCCCGATCGGCGATGGGATCGAGGCTCTCCGTGCCGTCAAGGACGGGGAGGAGATCGCCGTTATCCAAAGGGCGCAGGCCATTACCGATGCCGCCTATACTCATATTCTGTCGGCACTCACTCCCACGATGACCGAGGTTGACGTGGTCCTTGAGCTTGAATTCTTCATGCGGCGCATGGGAGCTGACGGTGTCGCCTTCCCGACCATTGCCGTTTCGGGGGGATCGTCGGCCTTGCCGCACGGTATGCCGTCAAAAAACAAGCTTTCACGCGGCTTCCTGACGATGGATTTTGGCGCCTCGCTCTCGGGCTATTGCTCGGATATGACGCGTACGGTGGTGCTCGGTAAGGCGGATGCCGAAATGAAACGTCTTTACGCCACCGTTCTTGAGGCTCAGCGCCGCGGGATCGAGGTGATCGCCGCAGGTGTGGATGCCTGCCTGCCCGATGCCGTGGCCCGTCAGTATATCGATGGTGCGGGCTACCGCGGTCTTTTTGGCCATAGCTTCGGCCACGGTGTTGGGCTTGAGATCCACGAGGCGCCTCGCATTTCCGGTCGCTCACGGCAGCCACTGGCAGTGGGAAACGTCATTACCGCGGAGCCCGGGATCTACCGCCGCGGGGAGTACGGATGCCGCATCGAGAATATGGGGCTTGTGACCGAGGAGGGATTTTTGAGCTTTACCGCCTCAACGACCGAGCTTATCGAGCTTTTTTAAGCGGATATTTCCTTTTTTTCATCTTTTTTGTGCTTTCCTATTGCAAACTTTTCTTTTTTAAGTATAATATATTGTGTATGGATGCCGCCGCGCGCGGTCCGGGTGCTTTCCCCACAGCGGGGGGAGAGAAGACCTGAAAATAAGAATCCGCTGAGAGATAGGTGTAAAATGGAAGTTGTAATTGCAGGCGATTTCAGAAACGGTGTAACCTTTGAGATGGAGGGCAAGGTCGTTCAGGTCCTTGAGTTCCAGCATGTTAAGCCCGGCAAGGGGGCTGCCTTTGTCCGCACGAAGCTGAAGGATGTCATCAACGGCGCCGTCATCGAAAAGACCTTTAACCCCACCGATAAGTTTGAGGGGGCGTACATTGAGCGTCGTGAGATGGAGTATCTCTACAACGACGGCGATCTTTACTATTTCATGGATCCCGAGACCTATGAGCAGACTCCCCTGAACTCGGATAAGCTTGGCGATAACTTCAAGTTCGTCAAGGAGAACACGCCTTGCCGTATCGTTTCCTACAAGGGCAACGTTTTCAGCGTTGAGCCTCCCACGTTTGTGATCCTTGAGGTTGCCGATACCGAGCCCGGCGTCCGTGGCGATACCGCTACCAATGTGACGAAGGCTGCCACGCTTGAAACCGGTGCCGTCGTCAGAGTTCCGATCTTCATCAACACGGGCGATATGATCCGTATTGATACCCGTGTCGGTGAATATCTCGAAAGAGCGTAAGTGAGGGATGCCGCCCGATCCTCGATGGGGCGGCTCCTTTCAATAAATAAGGAGGAAAACACAATGGATATCAATGAAAAATCGGCATACATCAAGGGCCTTTTCGAGGGCTTTGGCATCGATGGCTCGAAGCCTGAGGGCAAGCTCATCGGTGAGCTCATCGAGCTTGTCACCGAAATGTCCGAAAAGATCCACAACCTTGAGGTTGAGTGCCGCGAGCTCCGCGATTTCTGCGAGGAGCTGGACGAGGATCTCGGTGAGGTTGAGGAATCTCTCCTTGAGGAGGACGAGTACGACGACGAGGATGATGATGACTTCTTTGAGGTCACCTGTCCCGCCTGCGGTGAGACGGTCTGCTTTGATGAGGACGTAGAGCCCGAGGATCTTGCTTGCCCTGCGTGCGGTGAGAAATTCGATGCTACCTGCGATCCCGAGAAGTGCGCTTCCTGTGAGGGCTGCGCCGAAAAGACCGAGAAGGCCGACGAGGAGTAAAATCCAAATAAAAAAGCGCCCGCAAGGGCGCTTTTTTATTTGTTCTGCCGTGCGATCTCATAACCGAGGATCGTGGCAGCGGAGGCCGCCGAAAGCGAGGCGGCGAACTCTCTCCCGTAGGGAATACGCACGGCAAGATCACAAAGATCCAGGAGGGCGCGGGATATACCGCGCTTCTCGCCACCCACAATAAGGAAGATGGGAAAGGAGAGATCGGCATCCTGCAAAAGGAGATCGGTACGGATATCGGCACAGGCAACGCGGTAGCCCGCCTGACGGAAGGCAAGCGCGGCCTCGGTGGGCTTAGCAACGTAGAGGGGTAACAGCTCCGAGGCGCCGGCCGAGGCGCGGGCCACAACACCGGCGGCACTCATCCAGTTGCGCTCATCCAGAACAATCCCCGAAGCACCGAGGGCATAGAGCGAGCGAAGCGCATATCCGAAGTTGTAGGGGTCCTCGATCCCCTCGATCATTACGTAAAAGCCGCGGGGCGGCAGGGAAGCGAGGAGGGAAGAAAGAGGCGGAATGGTTCTTTCGGTGACGTTCGCCACAATGCCTCCGTGCGTGGTTCCCGTAGTCATGCGCGCGATCTCCTCGGTAGGGAGGGGAAGGAGAGGAAAGCTCCATTCCTTGGCCCGATGGCGGAGCCACGACAGCTCCTTCGCAAGCTTTTTTTCGCCTTCTGCGGTATACGCAATGCTTTTTATTTTGCGGTCGTTTGTCGGATTTTTCCCCATCCGCGCCTCGATGAGAGCGCGGATCGAGGTCATCCCCTCGAAAAGCGAGGTATCCTTAAATTTTTCGATTTCCTTCTGCATGTCACGGGGGAACCTTTCATAAGATGGTAGTAACGGAGCTTTCCATATAAGGAGGGAACGATACGATGTATCGAAGTGAAAGAGAACGCTGTGAGATCCTTGCGGAATACCTCGTAGAAAACAATGCTACGGTGAGAAGCGCGGCCAGGCATTTCAATGTCAGCAAAAGCACGGTACATAAGGACATTACGGGACAGCTGAAGAAGGTGAATCCCGCACTGTATCGCTTGGCAAAGCAGGTGCTTGATGTCAACAAATCCGAACGGCATCTGCGCGGTGGGGAAGCGACGAGAGCCAAATATCTTTCAAGAAAAAAGGTAATGTAGTCTGCTGCCGCGGTCAGGATGTGATGAGAGATGAAAAAAACTCGTCACTTTTCCTGCGTAGTGCGGCATGCACGTAGGCCGCGGTTTTTGAATATCCGTCAACGGGTGCGAGTGACGGAGGCCGCCCTTCAAGGTCATGGGCGTTTGAGCCGAGAAAAAGTTGCGCCCCTCGGCGGAGTGCCTGCAAGATCTCCAAAGAGAGATTGGCATCGCTGAGCGCATAAGGGGAGAAGAGAAAGGCGCAGTTGGCGCGGTCAAGGAGCGCCGCAAAGCGATCGCCATAGAAGGGGTAAGCGCGCTCTGCGTGACAAAAGAGGGGACAGAGCCGCCGCTTTTGGATGATGACCGAGATCTCACGCATCGCCTCGTCCTCGATCCTCTCACCGATAGGGAAGAGGACGGGGAGAAGGTTGGTTCCCGGGATCGTGAGGCAGGGGAGCTCGGGGAGGGAGCCGACACCGGAGAGGAGCGCGACCTCCGCCGAGGGGAGGAGATGCACGTAGCGGAAGTCCTTCCCAAAGGCCTCGCGCAGAGAAGCGATCGAAAGGCGTCTTCGTAACAGGAATTCGCTGATCTCCTCGTGGTCAGGATCAAAATGCGGCGTGGCTACAAAAACGCGGAATTTGTCATCGTACAACCGGCGGAGCATTTCCGCGGCGACGCCGGGGTGCGCCGGGCCGCTATCCATCCTCGGTAATACGTGAATGTGAACGTCTGCTTTCATGAAAAACCCTTGTGTATCACTTTCTGATACTAATAGGATACCAAATTTCCCCTCGTATTGCAAGCCCCTTTCACTACTTTTATAGTAACACAAAATTATACAAAATTAAAATTTTGTATAATTTGGGGAGGCGCTTTTCGGGGAAAAAGCCAATAAAGACAAAAAAATTGAAAAAAACCTTTTCAATTTATGAAAAATATGTTATAATACTTTTACGTATATTATAACCGGGTTGCGCCCGACAAGGAGGATTTTTCAATGAAGATGAAGCTGCGCGTTCTTACCAATACCGGCAAAGGCAAAATGCTGAGCCTTGCCAAGGCTCTTGCTGATGAATATTCGAACTATGCCGCCGACAAGATCGATCCCGCCTACCCCTGCGATAATGAGCGTATCGTTGTTATTTTCCTTACTGCCGCCGCGAAGTATAAGGATACCTTCCGTCGCTTCTGCGAG
>JAZQVJ010000119.1:0-9931 GCA_045631785.1 Eubacteriales bacterium | reverse complement strand
GACGAGGAGCGCAAGGCCGCCATGGTGTCGAACCTGCTCGTCGTTCTCTGCGGCAACCGCGATGCACAGCCCATCGTCAATTCGGGCAGTCTTTACTGATGAACGACGGCGGTAAGAAGCAGATCCCCCTGCGCCTTTCGGAACGGCTGTACGCCGCCATTGCCGCCTGGGCGGAGGATGACTTCCGTTCGGTCAACGGACAGATCGAGTATCTTTTGTCCGAATGCTGCAAGCAAAGAAAAAAGAACGGCAGGTACGTCGGCGAGGAGATCGACGCGCCCCTCGACCTTACGCTCCCCGACGATACCTCGGAAAAATCGTAAAAATCCAAGATCCCCTTGCGCTCGCAAGGGGATCTGTGTTATACTATGGGTGTCTTTGATCCTGAAGGGAGGGGTGGGCGTGATCCATTATCTTATCGTATTCCTGATCTCGATGCTGCCGCTTATCGAGCTGCGCGGCGCGATCCCCTACGGGCTCGGCTTTGGCCTTGATCCCTTCTTCACCTATGCCCTCGCCATCGTCGGCAACTGCCTGCCTGTGCCCATTATCCTCTTTTTCGTCAAGCGGGTGCTCCTTTGGATGCAGGGATGCTCGGTGAAGCTTTTCCGCCGTGTCGCCGACTTCGTGATACAAAAGGCACAGAAGAACCGCGGCAAGGTTGAGAAGTACGCCGCCCTCGGGCTTTTCTTTTTCGTAGCGATCCCCCTGCCCGGCACGGGTGCCTGGACAGGCGCTCTCGTGGCGGCGATGTTCGATATGAAGAAGCGCTATGCCTTCCTCTCGATCTTCCTCGGAGTGCTTGCGGCCGGGATCCTAATGTCACTCATCACGGGCGGTGTTCTCGCCGGCCTTGACTTTCTTTTGTAAGCATCGGGGGCTCACCCCACTCCTTCTGCCGCCGTGTTGGCCGCGCGCAATGCGACGGGCCGAAGGAGGCTATTATCCGAGATCGGCGCATAAAAAAGAGCCTGCAGGAGCAGGCTCTTTTTTATTTCAGCACCGACGGGCCGCCGAAGAGATCGAGGAAATAGACCTCCTCGGGAGGGAGGGTGAACTCCTTGCCCGAAAGGTAATCGAGGACGGTGGGCTCACCGCGGAAGGAGAAGCGGAGGCGGTAGGCGACGAGTGCCTGGTGCTTATAGCCCGCCCTCTTGTCGACGGCATTCTTGCCGTACTTGCCGTCACCGAGGAGGGGGTGGCCGACGTGCGCCATATGGGCGCGGATCTGGTGGGTGCGGCCGGTGAAGAGCGTAATACGGAGGAGAGAGAGGCTGCCTGCCGTCGCCAGTGTTTCATACCCCGTGCGGATCGAAAGCGCCCCCTTTGGGGGATCGCGGTCAAAGACCTTGACGGTTTTTGTCGCCTCGTTCTTCAGCAGCCAGCCCGTAAGGGTGGCCGACGGAGGGGTTGGGCGGCCGTGGACGGCGCAGAGGTAATACTTGTCGATCTCGCGGGCCTTGATCTTCTCGTTCATGACACGGAGCGCCTCGGCGTTCTTGGCGGCGATGACGATGCCGGCCGTATTGCGGTCGATGCGGTTGCAAAGAGCCGGTGCAAAGGACTGCTCGGCCGCGGGATCGTATTCCCCCTTCTGCATAAGGTAAGCCCAAAGATGGACGAGGAGATTGTTCGTGCGGTTGCCCTCGTCCTCGTGCACGGAGATGCCCGCCGGCTTATCGAGGAGGAGAACGTTTTCGTCCTCATAGAGGATATGAAGGCGTGGGGTAATGGCGGCAAGTGAGGTGCGGGGATCGTCCTGCTTGCCGAAAAATTCGTCCGAAAGAAACAGCTGAAGCACATCGCCCTCAAGAAGGAGCTCGGAGGGCTCGCACCGCTTGCGGTTCCTTTTGATCTTTTTCGTGCGGATCGACCGGTAAAGAAGCGACTGCGGCAGATCCGGCAACGCCTTACTGAGGAACTTGTCGATCCGCTGGCCACCGTCGTTTTTGCCTATCGTGATCTCGTGCATCGTCAGTCAAAAGGGCGGCGCGCCACTGTGGCGATCTCGCGGCATCCGCAGCGGCACCGGCGTGCAAGGGTGATCAAGCTCTTTTTTTTCATAGACTGTCTCCTTTTGAGAGTATTCCGCTTAGAGTATAGCATATTTCCTGCATTTTGTAAAGCGGCGCCGTAAAAACGAGGGATAAGCCCCTTGCATTTTCGGGGGAAAGGTGCTACAATTATCATGTAATATTATAATTTATTATAGAATGAGAAGGAGGCGCCCTATGCCTGAGATATCCCCTGCCCTCACGGCCCGGATCGATGCGTATGCCGACACAGCCCTCGGGCTCCCGACGGCCCTCCTCATGGAGCGCGCGGGCGAGGCAGTCGCCGCCGCTGTGATGGCACATAAGGCGCCCCCCTGCCGCGTTCTCGTCCTTTGCGGCAGTGGGAACAACGGCGGTGACGGCTACGCCGCGGCGCGCACGCTGGCGCGCCGCGGCTACGAGGCGCTTGCCGTCGACGTTTTTGGCCGTGGCCAAAGAACGCCCGAGGGGCGGGCGCAGCTTGCCGACTACGGCCGCGAGGTGGGCACCCCCTTAACGGTCCCCGAGGCCGAGGCACTGACGTGCGACGTTTTGGTGGATGCCGTTCTCGGTACCGGGGCGCGCCTGCCCCTTGGCGAGGAGCTTGCCCCCATCTCGCATCTTATGAAATCGAAGAACGCCTACCGCATCGCAGTCGATCTGCCCCTCGGCGTGGATGCCGAGGACGGCCGTGCCGACTCTTCGGCTGTGCCTGCCGACGTGACGGTGGCGCTCGGCTTCCCGAAGTACGGTCTTTACTCCTACCCTGCCCGCGCCTTTGTCGGCAGGATCGCGGTCGCCGATCTCGGTCTTGATACCCCCGAGGTGCGCGCGCGCTTCTCGCTCCGCGAGCATCTTCTCAGCGAGGCGACCGTAAGGCCGCTTCTCCCACGGCGCGATCCAAACGGTCATAAGGGGAGCTTTGGACACCTGCTGCTCGTATGCGGTAGCAAGGCATACCGCGGTGCTGCACTCCTTTCCGGTGCGGCGGCGCTGCGCATGGGCGCCGGTCTTATAACACTGGCCTCGGAGGAATGTGTGCTTGCAGGGGCGCTCCCTGTTCTGCCCGAGCTGATCCCCTCGCCTCTCCCTGCCGAGGCACCGCTTCCCGAGGGGCTGACCGAAAGGAAGCAGGCCATCCTTTTCGGCCCCGGCGTGGGCCTTTCCGAGGTGACGGGGGCACGTCTTGTCGCACTCCTCACATCGGAGGGCTGCCCCCTTGTGCTTGATGCCGATGCCATCACGGCGCTTGCGGCGTTGGGCGAGGAGGGTAAGCGTCTACTGAAGGCGGCGAAACGTAAAGTTATCCTTACGCCGCACCCGGGCGAGCTTGCCCGTTTGCTTGAAACGACGGCCGAGGCCGTGCAGGCCGACCGCCTCGGTCTTGCCCGCCGCTTTGCCTCGCTCTACCCCGTCACCCTCGTTCTGAAGGGGGCGGCGACCGTGATCACCGAGGGGGAGGACTTCTATCTGAATACCTCGGGCTCGCCGGCGCTTGCCAAGGGGGGAAGCGGTGACGTCCTTGCGGGCGCGATCGCCTCGCTCCTTGCCACGGGGATGACACCCACGGAGGCCGCAAGGCTGGCTGTGTGGCTCCACGGAGCCGCGGGCGATCGCCTGGCCGCCGCTTGCTCCTCGCTTGGTGTTCGCCCCTCCGAGCTACCGACGGCGATGGCCGCGCTTCTTGCTGAGGTCGAGCCGTGATGGGAACCGTCTGCCTTTTGGCGTCACGGGATGACGCCTTCACGAGAACGCTTGAGCTTGAGCTCTCCGAGAGCTTTGACACCGTCACCGTGGCCGAGCGTGCCGAGAACGTTCCCCCTTGCCATCTGCTGGTCCTCGACCTCGACCTTGCGGCTCTCTCGCCGTCGGCGGCCGAGGGGATGGCCGAGCGCTGCCTTGGGTATACGCGGGGCGCAGCACACCCACTGCCCTTCCCCGTCCTCCGCCGCCCCTTTCCGATGGCGGCATGGCGGCGCGCCGTGCGTTGCGAGGATCGGGAGGCGGCCGCGACCTACGGGGGCGGTCGGATCCTTTTCCCCGACGGCAGCGCGGTTTTGCTGACGGGGCGCGAGGATGCGCTTTTCTCTCTGCTTTACGAGGCGAACGGCGCGCCCGTCGCGCGAGAGCGACTGACGGCGGCCGTCTTCCCCGATGCCGCCGAGCCTGAGAAGAGCCTGAACGTCTACATCCATTATCTGCGTAAAAAAATAGAACGAAACGGCAAAAGGGCCATCCTCGCACATCGCGGGGGCGGCTATTCCTTGCGGAGGGAGGCGCTATGCTGACGCTCGTCTTTGGTACCCCCGGCACCGGGAAGACCGCGCTCCTCTTTCGCGAGATCGCCGCGCACCTTGAGGGGGGGCACCCCGCCTTCCTCGTTGTGCCGGAGCATAACACCGTCAGCGTTGAGGCCGCGGCCTGCCGCCGTCTGCCCCCGTCGGCACCTCTGCTCTTTGAGGTAACCAACTTCACCCGACTTGCCGATACCTATTTCCGCCGCTTTGGCGGTGTGAGCGAGCGAGCCGCCGATACCGAGACCGCGCTCCTTCTTCTGCGCGATACCGTGGCCTCGCTCTCTCCTCTGCTTAACGACCGCCGCCGCGTAACGCCTCAGCGAATTCTTGAGGTGCAGGCGGCCATCCGTGAGCTTTCGTCGGCCGGCGTTACCCCCGAGGCCCTGACGCTTGCGGCCGAGGAGTTGACCGAAAGCCAAACGCTTGCGCGGCGCCTTGGCGATCTTTCCCTGATCCTCGCCGCCTTCGAGGGGGCGCTCTCGGCGCACGGCAGTCGCCCGTCGGGGAGTGAGCTTTCCCGCCTTGCCGACATTCTGCGCGCTTCGCCCCCCTCCGGGGACACCGCCTTCTTCTTCGACGGCTTCACGAGCTTTACCGCCCTCCAGCTCCGTGTGCTTGCGGCCATCCTGCCGCACGCCCCCGTGACCGTCACCCTCCCGATGCCCGAGAGGAACGCGACGGGCTGCCTTGCCTACGCCGAGATCGAGCGCACCCTGCGCGACCTCCGCCGTTTGGCCTCGGAGTGCGGCGTGGCGGTCACGACCGTCAGCCTTACCGAGAATTACCGCACGCGCGTTCCGGTCCTTGGGGAGATCGCCGCGCGGCTGTTCACCCCCCGCCCAACTCCCTTGCCCGAGGAGGGCGAGGATATCCCCGAGGCATTACGCATCTTTGAGTGCCGCACCCCCTTTTCCGAGGCCGAGCTGGTGGCCGCCGATATCGCGCGGCGCATCCGCCTTGGGGCCTCCTACCGCGATTTTGCCATTATCGCGCGGTCAGCCGAGAGCTACCGCGGCGTGCTTGACGTCGCGCTTGAGCGCCACGGCATCCCCGCCTTCTTCTCGCTCCCTACCGATCTTTCGGCCTTTGAGATCACAAAGCTTATCCGCACCGCCTACGCCGTGGTTGCGGGGGGCGGCCGCCGCGAGGACGTTATCACCTACGCGAAATGCGGTCTTGCCGGCATCCCCCGTGATGACTGTGACCGCCTGGAGCTGTATGCCGAGCGCTGGGGGCTTTCGGGACGGCGGCTCCTCCATGCCCCGTATAAGCTCCCGCCCTCAGGCTATAAGGTCCCGCGCACCGAGGATGAGAGCGAGGCGCTCCGTCGGGCGCTGGCATCGCTTGAGGACACGCGCCGCCGCTTGATCGCGCCGCTTAGCATCCTTGAAGGGGTTTGTAAAGGAGAGTTTACAGTAAAGGAGCATTGCACGGCTCTCTATGAGTTTTTGTCGGCATTGAACACCGAGCAGCTGCTCTTTGATCGCGCCCATTGGTTCGCCGAGGCAGGCGACAGCGCGCGCGCTGACATCTACTCCCGTCTTTTCGGGGAGATCACCGCAACCCTTGACCGCCTTGTCGCTCTGATCCCCGACAGCCGACTCTCGCTTGAGGATTTCTCGGAGCTTCTCTCACTTCTTTTTGCCTCCCACTCTTTTGGAACCATCCCGCAGCGGAGCGATGCCGTGACGGTGGGATCTGCCGATCTTTTGCGACCGAACGAGCCGCGCCACGTGTATCTTATCGGTGTCAATGCCGACGTCTTTCCGCAGACCAAGCAGACGGGTGGTGTGTTTTCGCCCGCCGAGATCCTGCTCCTCGGTGAGCATGGCATCGTCCTCGACGGGGATGAGGTCGTGCGGATCTCGCGCGAATGGTTCTGCTTTTTGCGCGCCTTCCTTTCGGCGAGCGAGAGCGTGACGGTTTCCTATACCCTCTCGGATCTTGCCTATTCCCCGGCCGGACGGAGTGAGGTCGTCGACCGCATCTTAGCCATGACGGGGAACCGCTATCCCATTCGCCGCGAGGAGGAGATCGCCCCCCTCGACCTTATCTTCACAAGGGAGGCTGCGCTTTCCGCCCTCGGCAAGCCGATGGCAAGGAGCGAGCGTGCCGCCCTGCTTGCCGCCCTCGCTCCGAGCGACGAGGCGGCCGAGCATCTCCGCACCGCGCGCGCGCCCCTCGTGGAGCCCTATGCCCGCGTTTCTCCCGAAGCGATGCACACCCTCTTAGGAAAAAGCATTTCTCTCACCCAAAGCCGCATTGATACCTACGTCGGCTGTCCCTTCTCCTATTTCTGCCGACACGTGCTGTCGCTTGACGAGGAGCAGGGCGCTACCCTCGGGAGTGCCGACATCGGGAACTACGTGCATGCGGTGATGGAGACATTATTCGCCGAGGGGATGCCGGACGGCGAGGCGATCCCCGCGCGGATCGGGGAGCTCACCGAGGCGTATCTTGCCACCCTGTTTCCTGCGGGGGCCGAGATCCCGGCACGCATCCGCCACCGTTTTTCGCGACTGTCGCACCTTGTCGTCGGTTTGGCCACCGAGCTTGCCGAGGAGCTGAAGACCGCCGAGTTTTCTCCCCTCTTTTTTGAGTACGAGCCGTCGGCCACCGACATGGGCCAGGCGGCCCCCCCTGTCTTTACGCTGGAGGACGGCACGCGCGTAACTCTCTACGGCAAGATCGACCGCGTCGACGTCTACCGCAAGGACGGCAACGCCTATCTGCGCGTTATTGATTATAAAACCGGCGAGAAGATCTTCTCGCTTGAGAATATCGCGCGCGGCCGCGACCTGCAGCTCCTGCTCTACCTCTTTGCCCTTTGGAAGTGCGATCGACCGCGCTTCCTTGAGCGCCTTGGCGTTGGGGAGGGAGGCAAGGTCATGCCCGCCGGGGTGCTATACCTTAATCTGTCGCTGGCCACTCCCTCGCGCCTCCCCGAGGAGGAGGTGGGAGGCCGATGCACGCGCTCGGGGCTTCTCCTCTCGGATGAGGACAGTCTTCTCGCGATGGATCCTCGCCGCGAGGGGCGCTTTATCCCCATCAAGTACAAAAAGGACGGCACGGTATCCAAGGCCTCGCTCAAGAATCTTTCCACGCTCGATGAGCTGGGAAGGATCATGGGGCTTGTGACCGAGACCGTGAAGGACACGGCCCGCCACTTGAAATGCGGGCTTGCCGATGCTACCCCGCTGCTCACCGGGAACGGGCGGTTTGCCTGTGCGAATTGTGCCTATTATCCCGTCTGCCGCAATGCTAAGCTGATTGATTAATTGAAATGAAATAAAAATATATCTTTTGGAGGTTTTTTCATGTCCGGCTCTATGTCTTCTTCTGTCGAAGCCGCAGGCTCCGGTTCCTCGGCCTTCGAGATCGTCTCGATGATCCCCACGATCCTTCTCGCGATGATCGCTGTCCTGACCGTTTTCGGAGTGCTGCTCGGCCTTATGCGAGGACTGCGCAAATCGGTGATACGCGTTATCACCATCGCGGCATCTCTCATCCTTGCGCTCATCATCTCGGGGAGTCTTACGCCGTTGGTATCCGAGTACGTACTCCCACTCATTGATGAGGAATTGCTCGAGATCCTCGACTCTCTCCCGTCGGTCCTCCCCTTTGTTCTTGGACTTGTGCGCCCCTTGGCCTTCACCATCGTCTTCTTTGCCCTCACGATCGTGCTTTGGTTCGTTTATTTTTTCCTTTCGATCGTGCTTTCCCCGAAGAAAAAGACCGACGAGAACGGCAAAAAGGTCGCGCCGAAGAAGCGCCGTCTTTTCGGCGCGCTCGTCGGCGGTGCACAGGGCTTCCTCGTAGCGGCGGTGCTTCTGACACCCCTGCTCGGCTACTTCTCGCTGGCCACCGATATGATGGACACTGTGATTGAAAGTGCCGATCCCGAGGATGCGATGCTTGAGGACGTGGTCCCCGTCTACGAGGAGGTCCTTCTCCCGATCCGCAAGAGCTTCCCGGTCAATACCGTCACCGCCGTCACAAGGCCCCTCTTCCGCTCGGTTTCGTCCTTCCGCCTTGACGGCGACAGGGTGAACCTTGAGGAGGAGCTTGGCATCTTCTACTCGGCCATTCAGCGCATAACGTCGCTCTCGGACAGCGAGGGCTTCGGTGAGGCAGAGGTCGGCGCGATCCGCGAGGTAATGAAGCTCCTTGAGGAATCCGCCCTTTTCAAAAGCTTTGCGGCCGAGGCGGTTGCCGGAATGGGCGAGGCATGGCAGAGCGGCGGGGAGTTTCTCTCGATCGGCCGCCCGAGCATCGACGAGCAGATCGATCCTCTCTTTGACGGACTTTCTACCATCTTTGCAACGACCACCAAGGATACCCTCGTGGGCGACATTGATTCCTTCCTTGACCTTCTCGATCTCGTCGTGGCATACGGCCTGACCGAGGGCGAAGGGGACGACTTCTTTACCAAGATGACCACCCCGATGCCCGAAAACGGTGATAAGACCTTTGTGACCGCGGCACTTGGCGTGCTTGACGAGAACCCCCGCATGGCACCCCTGCGCTCGGGCATCACGGCGATCGGCATGAGCGTTGTCGGCGAGCAGCTGGATCTCGGCACGCCCGAGGAGATCCGCGAGAACTACGGCGAGCTTGCTACCGAGGCCGTGGAGGTGCTCAAAAATCTCCCCGGTGAAACGAACGAGGAGAAGATCGAGGCTCTGAAGCAGCCGATCCAGGAGGAGCTGGCGCGCCAGGAGATCACCGATATTCCCCCCGAGATCGTTGAGGAGGCCTCGCGCTACTTCCTTGACGAGCTGGAGAAAAAGGAGATCTCTCTTGAGGACGTGACCGAGGAGGACATCTTTGAGATCCTCGAATCGCTCTCGTCGGGCAGCAGTGCCGAATAACGCAATTCTAAAGCGAGAATACCTCTGCCCGCAGCAGCGGGCAGGATCGGACGGGGGCGGCTTATGCCGCCCCCTTACTGAGAAAGGACTCTTATGAAAACCGAGTTTACCGTCACGGGAATGGCGTGCGCCGCCTGCGTGCGCCATGTCGAGAGCGCGGTGCGCGATCTGCCCGGCGTTTCGGAGGTCAGCGTCAGTCTGATCTCCGGGATCCTCAGTGTAACGCACCGAGGCCCTGCCGAGGAGATCGTTGCGGCGGTCCTTGGCGCCGGCTACGGCGCCGAGATACGCAAGCGGGGCGATGCCCCCCTTCCGATCACCACCGTCGTGACGTGGCGTGACCTTGTGCGCCTTTGTGTCTTTTTCATTCTGACGCTTGCGCTTTTCCTTTTGGCGATGGGGCCGATGCTCGGCCTTCGACGTCCGGCGCTCCTTAACCCTGCCCTGGGGGGCGGGCGTTGGCTTCTCCTCGCCGAATGCCTGCTTGCCCTGCCTGCGCTCTATCTCGGACGCCGCTATTTCGTGCGTGGGGTGGCCGCGCTCCTGCACCGCGCTCCCACGATGGACACCCTCGTGTCGCTGGGGGCCGGCGTGGCCTTCCTGCACGGGGCGGTGCTGACCGTGCTTGCCTTCATTATCCCTGACCGCGCGGCCGACTACGCCGGTGCCGTCAACCTGGAGGCGTGCGCGATGATCCTCTTTTTTGTGACGGTCGGAAAAACGCTTGAGG
>JAZQVJ010000118.1:0-3410 GCA_045631785.1 Eubacteriales bacterium | reverse complement strand
CCACGGCAGTTGCCTTTCCGAAGAAGCCCCCCATTCGCCGCATTGCCCTCCACGCCCACCCGAAATTATGAACGCATTTTGACAAGTTTTCTTTCCATTTTCGTCAAAATATCCGCTTCTGTGCCATTTTTCTTTCCCTGTTTCCTCTCTCTCCGCGATTTTTCTTCCCTTCGTTTACACTCACTTCATATATGAACGAACCGTAACGGTTTTGTGTCCGCCAAAAGAAAAGGGACCTCGCCCTTTTGCGCCACGGTCGCCGATTTTTCGCACCCCTGCCGGTGCCCGCCGCGCATCCCTTGACAAAGTCTTCCTCTATCCTTTATAATAAAAAAAGAAAAGCCGCTTGGCGGCTTTTCGATATTGAAATTCAGAAATCGTTATCCCCTACCGAAAAATAGGAGAAGGCCTCCTCCTTCGGCAATGGGAGAAGAAACTCCATTCGCTCCCCACTCACAGGATGTGGGAAGGATAGGCGCCTCGCAAAAAGTCCAAGCGGTGCGCGCTCACGGCCTCCGTAGCGGCCATCCCCGTAGAGGGGCATATTCCGCCCCGAAAATTGAACGCGGATCTGGTGTGTCCGCCCGGTTCCAAGGCGCACCGCCACAAGCGAAAGCGGCGCATCTCCCCCGGTGACGGCGACCGTCCGATAGGAAAGAACGGCCTCGCGCACTCCCTTGCGCGGCCGATCGACCAGGAAGGATTTTCCCCTCGCGGCATCGCGAAAAAGCAGGTCGCGCATCTCACCCTCGGGTGGAGTGGGTATCCCGTGGACCACGGCGGCATATTCCTTGCCAAAAAGCCCCTTCTGCATCGAGTCCGACAGCTTCCCCGCCACCTTGCCGTCCTTGGCAAACACCATAAGGCCGGCGGTTTCGCGATCAAGGCGATGCACGGTCAACACCCGTTCCCCAAGCTCTTCTTCAAGGAGGGCGGGCATCCCCCCGGCGTCCGAGCCCTCGGAGAGTGTGCCGCGCGGCTTTTCCGCCACGGTGATCCATTTGTCGTTATAGAGAATATTCACGGCTCTCCCCCCCTCGGTCACTTATCACACGTTTTCTTCAGTATAGCAAACTTTTGCCGCGCTGACAAGCCCCTTTTTGAGGCAAGAAGCACCCCGAGTGAGGTGCTGATCTCCTATTTTTGAAAACTATGCGGTCAAACGGCCGTTTTGGAGGAATACTATGGACATAAAGACCATTCTGTCCCGCGTGGACCACACCCTGCTCCGCCCCGATGCCACCACCGCCGAGGTGCTGGCGCTTTGCGATGAGGGCATTCGCTTTGGCTGTGCCTCTGTCTGCATCTCCCCCTGCTTTCTCGAGGCGGCACGTGCCTACACCAAGGGGAGGATCCCCCTTTGCACCGTGATCGGCTTTCCGAACGGCGCGATGCGTACCGAGGCCAAATGCTTTGAGGCGGCCGATGCCGTCAGGGCCGGAGCCGATGAGGTCGACATGGTCATTAATATCGGCGCGCTCCGCGGGGGAGATCACGACCTTGTACGGCGCGAGATCGCGGCCGTTAAGGAGGCCTGCGACGGCCGGCTCCTGAAGGTCATCATTGAAACCTGCCTGCTCACCGACGAGGAAAAGGCGGTGATGTGCCGTCTTGTGGCCGAGGGGGGCGCCGAGTACATCAAGACCTCGACCGGCTTTGCCGGCGGCGGTGCCACGCCTCACGACGTCGCGCTTTTCGCCAAGCACCGCCCGAAGGGACTCCTCATCAAGGCGGCCGGAGGGATCTCCTCCCTGGCCGATGCCGAGGAATTCTTAGCTCTCGGTGCCGATCGTCTCGGCACGAGCCGCATCGTTCGTATTGTCAAAGAAATGGAAAAGGAGGGTACCTTCCATGTCTAATACTCCCACCGCCCACATCGGCGCGCGCCCTGAGGATATTGCAAGCGTCGTTCTGATGCCGGGCGATCCCAAGAGAGCGCGCTTTATTGCCGAGAATTTTCTCGATGGCGCCGTCCTTTTTAACGATCTGCGCGGGGTGCAGGGCTACACCGGCAGCTACCGCGGCCGCCGCGTTTCGGTCATGGCCAGCGGCATGGGGATGCCCTCGATGGGCATTTACAGCTACGAGCTTTTTTCCTTTTTCGGCGTCGAGGCCATTCTTCGCATCGGCACGGTAGGGGGCATGAGCCAAGAGGTGCGCGTGCGCGACCTGATCCTCGGTATGGGCGCCTCGACCGATTCGAGTTACGCCGCGCAGTACCATCTGCCGGGGACCTTTGCGCCCCTTGCCTCCTTCCCGCTGCTGTCGGCAGCCGCCGACATTGCGAAGGTGCGTGGGATGCGCTATCACGTTGGCAATCTTCTCTCGACCGACGTCTTCTACGGCGATGCCCCCGAGGACAATGAAAAATGGCGCAAAATGGGTGTTTTGGGCGTTGAGATGGAGGCCGCCGCACTGTATATGAACGCGGCGCGCACGGGAAAGCAGGCACTCGCCATCTGCACAGTGTCGAACCATCTCTTAACGGGCGAGGAAACGACGGCCGCCGAACGCGAGACCACCTTCACCGATATGATGACACTGGCGCTGGAAACCGCCCTTACGGTAAAGGAGCGCTAAGCGTGACGGTGTACGACATCATCACGAAAAAGAAGCAGGGAAAGCCGCTGACGGCCGAGGAGATCACCTTCTTCATTGAGGGCTACACACGGGGCGCGATCCCCGATTATCAGGCGGCGGCCCTCTTGATGGCCATTTGCCTTCGCGGTATGGACGATCGCGAGGCGGCGGATCTCACCGGCGCTATGATGCGCTCGGGCGATATTGTTGATCTGTCCCCCCTCGGGAATGCGACCGTTGACAAGCATTCGACCGGCGGCGTTGGCGACAAAACGACACTGATCGTGGCTCCGTTGGCGGCCGCCCTTGGCTGCGCGGTCGCCAAAATGTCGGGGCGCGGTCTTGGGCCGACGGGGGGAACCGTCGATAAGCTTGAGTCGATCCCCGGATATCGGACGGCGATGCACCCCGATGAATTTTTTGCCGCCGTGCGCCGCACCGGCGTGGCGGTGGTCGGGCAAAGCGGGGACCTCGCGCCGGCCGACAAAAAGCTGTACGCCCTGCGCGACGTGACGGCAACGATCGACAGCATCCCCCTGATCGCTTCGAGCATTATGTCGAAAAAGCTGGCCTCAGGGGCCAAGAGCATCGTGCTTGACGTTAAGGTCGGAAGCGGTGCCTTCATGAAGACGCTTGATGAGGCGCGGCGGCTTGCACGGCTGATGATCGATATTGGCCGTGCCCATGGGCGATGCGTTAAAGCGGTCCTCTCGGATATGGATGCCCCCCTCGGCGTTGCCGTCGGCAATGCGGTGGAGGTCGAGGAGGCGGTGCGCGTTCTGCGCGGCGAGGGGTGCCCTGCGCTCACCGAGCTTTGCCTGACGCTGGCT
>JAZQVJ010000117.1:0-3160 GCA_045631785.1 Eubacteriales bacterium | reverse complement strand
GAGATAGTAATCGTAGGTATGATATCTCTTATTGGTATCGCTAAAGGGGAAGCCATGTGCCGCCCCGGCTCGTCCTTTCTTCATTTTTTCATAAGACAGGCAAGCATTTCGGAAACGTGCGTGACAGGTACAAGGCGGACCCCGTCGGGAACGCTGAGGCGCGCCGTGCTTGCCGAGCGCTTCGGAAGCACCACCGTGCGGAAGCCAAGGCGGACCGCCTCGTTGACACGCGCCTCAATACGTGCCACCGAGCGCACCTCTCCCGCAAGCCCGATCTCACCAAAGGCCACAAGGTCCTTCGGGAGGGGGCGGTCAAGCAGCCCCGAGATCAGTGCCGCCGCGACCGACAGATCGGCCGCCGGCTCATCGAGGCGAAGGCCGCCGGCAATGTTTAAGTACACGTCGTTGACCGAAAAGCGCAAGGAGAGCCGCTTTTCAAGCACCGCGAGGAGAAGACACATGCGGTTGTAATCAAAGCCGTCCGCCGTGCGGCGGGGAGCCGGAAAAACACTGGGGGAAACGAGGGCCTGGATCTCGGTGATGAGAGGGCGGCTCCCCTCCATCACACAGCCGATGCAGCTGCCACTCGCCCCCTCGTTCCTCTCACCGAGCAGGATCTCGGAGGGATCCGAGATCTCGAGAAGTCCCGCCTCGGTCATATCAAAGACACCGATCTCATTCGTTGAGCCGTAGCGGTTCTTCATGGCGCGGATGATACGGTAGGTCTGCTGCTTATCCCCCTCAAAGTAGAGGACCACGTCCACCATATGCTCAAGCACCTTGGGCCCCGAGATGCCGCCCTCCTTATTCACATGACCGACAAGGAAGACCGACATTCCGCTTTCCTTTGCAAGAGCAATAAAGGCAGAGGCACATTCCCTCACCTGAGCAATGCTCCCGGCCGCCGAGCGCGAGCGCGAGCTGTATATCGTCTGAATCGAGTCTACGATCAGAATGTCAGGCGACACCTTGGCCGCCGCGGCGAGAACGTTATCGAGGTCGGTCTCACTGGCAAGAAAAAGCCCGGAGCTGCCGGCACCGAGGCGGTCAGCGCGAAGCTTGATCTGCCCACGCGACTCCTCGCCCGAAATGTACAGCACCGTCTTTTTCCGGCTGAGCGCCTCCGAGATCTGCAAAAGGAGTGTGGACTTCCCGATCCCCGGCTCACCCGAAAGCAATACCACCGATCCCGCCACAAGACCTCCGCCGAGGACGCGATCAAGCTCCTCCATCCCGGTTTTGGTGCGCTCGTAGGAAAGAGGCGCGACGTGCGCAAGGCGCTTGACCTCAATCGGCTTTTTCGACGGGTGTGCCGCCGAGGCCGCCTCGACGGGTGCTTCCTCCTCCATAGTGTTCCAAAGCCCACATTCGGGGCACTTCCCCACCCAGTTGGAAACCGTGCATCCGCACTCACGGCATACGAACAATGCTTTCGGTGTCTTCACGATGCTTCTCCCTTTGCGCTTTCTATATACTTCATAATACCACAAAAAAGGGAAAAACACAATCTGTCCTGATAATCTTTTTGCGTTAATCTCTCACATTCGGCCTCATTTGACAAAAAGCCGCACTCAACGAGAACCGCCCGTCCCACCGCCTTATCGAGCAAGTAGATCGAGGAGGAGGCCGCGTGGATCTTGCGCGTGTTCTCGGGCTGCAATTGCTCCCTGACGGTGCTCTGGATGCTCTCGGCAAGCGCTTGACTCCCCGCTGTTTTTGCATAATACACCTGGAGCCCCGCATACCTCGGCGACGAGAAGGTGTTCATGTGAATGCTGATAAAGAGCGCCTCGGGATTTTCCTCGGCGACCGCCAGGCGGTTTTTCAGATCGTATTCCTTCCGGTGTCCTTTGATGTTTTCCTCCTCCTTGTAAAGCAGGCGGTCCTCATCTCTTGTCAGGATCACGTCAACCCCTGCCTCGCGCAAAAGCTCGGCAAGCCGCAGGGTAATCGTGAGATTGAGGTCCTTCTCCCTGACACCGCCCTTCCCCACGGCACCGCCGTCCTCGCCACCGTGGCCCGCATCCAAAATGACCGTAGGCCTTGTCTCGTCAGCATCGGACGTGATAGGCATAAAAAGAATCCCCAAGATCAAAATAAACGCAAAAAAGACGCGCACTGCCGATGGGAGCGCGCGTCTTTTATTTATCGCATACGGATACATCCGCAAAGCCCTCCAAAAACCAATGGTTATCATCATCAGTTTTCCGCAAAGCGAGATGGGCTATACCGAAAAATCAATCCTTTTTTCTGTTGACGATGGGTCTGTGAACACCGTTTGCATATCCGGCCCACGCCGCAAGCGGCGCGAAAAAGGGTGTAATGGCGTAAGCGATCACCGCTGCGAGAAGGCTCTCGGTCAGGGAGAGCCAACCGAAAAGCATCTTCAAAAGCCCGGAATACATCGACTGCACGAAGGTGGTAATGAGATATCCTGTGCTGAAAAGCCCCAGCCCCGCCTCACCGATGATCAGCCCAAGCGCCATCAGGAAAACGAAGAAGAGGTTCGGCACCGCCGCCAAGAGCCCTATCTTCAATCCAAAGAACCGATCGTAGCTCAGGCGACCGCCCTCGATCTTAACACTGTCGCGCGTGCCCTCCTCCCGCATAGAATAAAAAACGAGAAACAGGTAAAAAAGAATGGCAAAAATGCTTGCCACGAGCGCCATCGGCTCTCGGTACCCCTCGCCCATCGAAAGGGCGGTCAACGTCACAACGAGAGAAAAGATCACCATGCCGACCTGGTTGATCAGCACGCGGAAGATCCTGTGTGAATTTTCCTTAATAAATTTCAAATGCTTGCCCTCATTCTTGTACTTCCCTTTCATAATACCCCTTTTTTACAAAAAAAGCAAGCCTTCCCCTTACAATTTACAAAATATACACTACTTTTGTTCTTTGATTTTGTATAATAATAGATGATAAATCTTGGGGAGGTCCTCTATGGCAACCAATCTTCTGCGCTCCGCCGACTTCACCGCCGCCCCCACCATACTCAAAAATTTCATCCGCACAAAGATCGCCATTGAGGGCTGCTCGGAGAAGACGGCCTTTGAATATCTGCTTGACATACGTACCTTTTTCCGCTATCTCGTTGCCAAGGAGCGCAATCTCCCCACCCTCGGTGAGGAATTTGAGGCCATCGACCTTTCATCGGTGG
>JAZQVJ010000116.1:0-1080 GCA_045631785.1 Eubacteriales bacterium | reverse complement strand
CACCATCATCACCATGCCGACGAGGTCTTTGCCAGCTTCGGTAAGGAAACGGCGCGCACCTACACGGGGGAAGAGCTTGCTGCTATCCTTGCCGCCCTCGATGGCGGCGAGTACGGCGTGATCCTTCGCGCCAAGGGCATCGTGGCCGCAGAAAACGGCGAATGGTTGCATTTTGACTATGTTCCCGGCGAGGCCGACGTCCGCGTCGGTGCTCCCGAGGTCACGGGGCGCCTTTGTGTCATCGGCTCGGGGATCGACGAGGGAAGGCTCTCGACTCTCTTTGGTGTCTGACGGAGGTACTATGGAAACACCGGTTTATCTTTTTACCGGCTTTCTCGAAGCCGGGAAAACGCGCCTCATTCAGGAAACGATGGAGGATGCCGAGTTCAACGCCGGCGAGCCCACCCTGATCCTTCTTTGCGAGGTGGGAGAGGGGGAGCTGGATCCCTCCTCGTTTGCCCACGGGGCAGAGAACGTCTGCCTTCGTACCGTCGATTCGCTTTCCGATATCACTGCGGAAGCCTGGAAGACCTGGCGGCGCGAATTCAACTTCCGCCGCGTGCTTGTCGAGTATAACGGGATGTGGACGGTCGGCGACTTCTACCGTCTTCTCCCGCAGGGCTTTGTCGTCTATCAGGAGATCATGATGGCCGATGCCACCACCTTCCCCTCGTATAACGCCAATCTGCGGCAGCTGACTGTGGATAAGCTCGGAGGCTGTGAGATGGTCGTCTTCAACCGTGTCACGGCCGTGACCGACAAGATGGAGCTGCACAAGATCGTCCGCGGCATCAGCCGCGCCGTCAATATCTCGTATGAATACGCTGACGGCACCGTCGAGTACGACGATATCATTGATCCCCTCCCCTTTGACGTTGAGGCCGACGTCATTGACATTGCCGACCGCGATTTTGCCCTTTTTTTCCGCGATCTCACCGAGGAAATGCCGAAGTACGACGGCAAGACCGTGCGCTACC
This sequence comes from Eubacteriales bacterium, assembly GCA_045631785.1. Taxonomy (GTDB): domain Bacteria; phylum Bacillota; class Clostridia; order Oscillospirales; family CAG-272; genus UBA1740. Next base: position 103 of record JAZQVJ010000116.1, on the reverse strand, counting down.
GCGCGCTCATCGGGCGTGATCCCCGCCTTGGCGACGGCGCCATGATCGCCGGCCGGCAGATCATGACCTGCTGCGCCGACGATATTGCCTATAACGGCTTTAT
>JAZQVJ010000115.1:0-2113 GCA_045631785.1 Eubacteriales bacterium | reverse complement strand
GTCAAGCGTTTCGCTATGTGTCGCGGGAGCGCGGCCGTCGGTATACAGCTCACCCTCCTGCAGATTAAAAATAAAGATCGAAAGGCGGCGCGATGCCGTCACGCGAGGATCCAGCTGGCGGAGTGAGCCGGCGGCGGCATTTCTCGGATTGGCAAAGCGCGCTTCTCCGGCCGCCTCGCGCGCCTCATTGAGGGCAAAAAAGACCTCACGCGGCATATACACCTCGCCGCGCACGCAAAGGTACGGGAGAGGCTCCGAAAGGCGAAGCGGAATGTCACGGATGGTACGTAGGTTCTCGGTCACGTCCTCACCGACAAAGCCGTCCCCACGCGTAGCACCGCGAACAAAGACACCGTTTTCATAGGTCAGGCTGACCGAAAGCCCGTCGATCTTCGGCTCGACGGAATACGCCGCCGACTCGCCGATAACGGCGGTCGCGCGCTCCATGAAGTCGCGGAGCTCCTCGGGCGAAAAGACGTCGCCAAGGCTCCCCATCTGCACGCGATGCGTGAATTTTTGAAAACGCTCGGACGCCGCACCGCCCACGCGCTTGGTGGGTGAGGCGGGACTGTCAAATTCGGGGAACGCGGCCTCCAGCTCCTGCAACGAGCGAAAAAGCGCGTCGTATTCAAAATCCGAGATCGTAGGAGCGTCCTCCTCGTAATAAAGACGGGCGTGATACTCGATCTTTTCTCTGTATTCCTCAATCAGCCGCTTGGCTTGCTCGCGCTCCATAGGCACACTCCCCTGTATTTCTTCCCTATTATTTTACCGCAAAGGGAGTTTTATGTCAAGCGACGGGACAAAGTTTTTTCGTCCACCGCTTCTATTTGTAAAGTTTTATTTATATCGGCAGCAATTTCGCCGACAGACGATAGAAAAAGGAGTGCACGGCGGTGCACTCCTTTTTGTCATATTAAAATCCCACCACAGGGCGCGCAAATTTTGAGCAGAAATTGGCGATCGTGACCTGAAGGCGTACGGGTGTACGCCGAACGGGAGCGAGCGACGGTTTATGCCAAAATTTGAAGCCCAACCAGCTTCTCGGCCGCCGCCATCCGCACAGCCACCGTCAAAACCTCGGCCGCCTTCAGAAGATCGGCATCGGTAGCAAAGGTCGGGGCCAAGCGAAGGTTGCGATCATGGGGGTCGCGGCCGTAGGGGAAGGTCGCCCCCACCTTAGTCATCGTAACGCCGGCAGCCTTCGTCAGCTCATAGACTCTCGCCGCGCAGCCATCAAGCACGTCAAGCGAGGAAAAATAGCCACCGTGCGGCTCGGTCCACTGCGCGATCCCGAGGCCGGAAAGATCACGGCGCAGGACCTCAAAGAGAAGCTCGAACTTGCGGCTGAGAATGCGGCCGTGAGCCAGCATCAGCTCGCGCAAGGCGCCTTTCTCAGCGAAAAAGCGGACGTGGCGGAGCTGGTTGAGCTTATCGTAGCCGATCGTTTGCACCGTCATCGCGGCGCGGATCATTGCAAGGTTAGGCTCACTGGCTGCGATCATCGAGATACCGCCGCCGGGGAAGGTGATCTTTGAGGTCGAGGTGAAGTAGAAGATACGGTCCTCGTTCCCCGCCTCCTTAGCAAGGGCAAAAACATCGGCGAGGGTATCATCCTCCTCCGTGAAGGCGTGGATGGCATACGCATTGTCCCAGAAAATGCGGAAGTCGGGGGCGGCCGTCTTCATTGCCGTCAGCCGACGTACCGTTTCCTCCGAATAGGTGATGCCGGTCGGATTGGAATACTTCGGAACGCACCAGATGCCCTTCACCGCGGGATCGCCGACCAGCGCCTCCACCTCGCCCATGTCCGGGCCGTCCTCGGTCATTGTGACGGGGATGAGCTCAAAGCCGAGCGACTCGGTTACGGCAAAGTGGCGGTCATAGCCGGGGGCAGGGCAAAGGAACTTGAGCTTCGCCTCACGGCACCACGGGCGGGGTGAGCCGACCGTACCGAAGAGCATGCAGCGCACAACGGCATCGTACATCAGATTGAGGCTCGAGTTGCCGCACACGATGATGTTATCGGCGGGAACGCCGGTGTAATCCGAAAAAAATCGGCGCGCTTCGGCAAGCCCCGTAAGCTCGCCGTAGTTGCGACAGTCAAAGCCAC
>JAZQVJ010000114.1:0-1979 GCA_045631785.1 Eubacteriales bacterium | reverse complement strand
CAGATGATGTTTATGCCCGTGCTTGCGGCCAACCTGATCCCCGCCGATTCTCTTGCCGAAACCGCACGCGGTGCGGGCGGCTTCGGCTCTACGGGGGCGCGCTGAATGGGCGCCGGGAATTACCGAGGGCTCGTCGACTTTCACGCCCATTGCTTACCAAAGGTCGACCACGGAAGCACCTCGCTTGAGGTGGCGGTCGAGCAGCGCCGCCTGATGCACGCGGCGGGGCTTTCCGGCGTTGTGGCCACCCCGCATTTCTATCCGCATAGGGAGCCCTCAGTCGACGATTTCCTTGCGCGCCGCAGAGAGGCGGCCGCCACCCTCCTTGATGCCTGTCCCGAGGGGCCGACTCTTTACCTCGGCGCCGAGGTGCTGGTGGTGCCGGGCCTTGATGAGATGGAGGGGCTCTCGCGCCTTTGCATCGAGGGGACCGATATCCTGATGCTCGAGATGCCTCTCGGTCGCTGGTCGCGCGATACGGTACGCACCCTCCTCCACGTTGCCAAGCGTGGCATCACGCCGATCTTAGCCCATATTGACCGCTATCCGATCGACGACCTTGAATATCTCTTTGAGGACCAGCGGCTCCTTTACCAGATCAACGCCGTAGCCCTTCTCGGCCTTGCGCGCCGTGCCGCCTACTTCCGCCGTATGGTCGCGGCTGGGGCAATCGCCGCCCTCGGGAGCGATCTCCACGGCGCGCATCCTGCGGCCTATCGCGGTTTTCTTCGCGGTGTCCGCCGCGCGGGCGACGGCATCGAGAGCATCATCGCACACTCCGACGAGATCCTTTCTCCCGCAATTCCTGCAAAGCAGTAATACATCCCAACAGAAAAGCAATGGATTGTAAAGATTACTTCACAATCCATTGCTTTTGCTTTTGTACTCTCTTACCCGATCGGTTTGCAAAGGCAGGGGAACGATTGCTCCCGGCCGCCGTTGGTAAAAAGAACGGAGTGCCAACGGCACTCCGTTCTTTTTTGTTAGCGATAACGCTCAGCGTGTGCCTCATAGGTCGTATGAAGAAGCTCATGCGCCTTATGAGAGTTGGGCTCGCCGAGGAAGTCATCGTACAGCTTCTTGATCTGCGGATTGTTGTGCGACTGACGGATGACCTGGCGCTCATCCTCGCTGTAAAGCGCGGCCGCACGCTTCTCCTTGTAGGTATCGAGAATGTCGGGATCCTCGTTCGGGAGGAGCGAAGGACGGACGTAGGGCTGGCCGCCGCCGCAAATGCAGCCGCCGGGGCAACCCATGATCTCGATGAAGGTGTAGGGCGACTTGCCGGCACGGATATCGTCAAGCAGGGGCTTGGCGTTCTTCATGCCGTGGGCAATGGCGATCTTAACGTCCATGCCACCCATAGTGACGGTCGCCTCACGGATGCCGTCAAAGCCGCGGACAGCGGTAAAGGCGATGTCCTTGTACTCCTTGCCCTCAAGCACGTAGTACGCGGTACGCAGGGCGGCCTCCATAACGCCACCCGTCACGCCGAAGATGACGCCGGCACCGGTGTAATCACCGAGAAGATCGCCGTCAAACTCCTCGTCGGGGAGCTTCGCAAAGTTGATGCCCGAGCGCTTGATGAGGTCGCCAAGCTCACGGGTGGTGAGAACGGCGTCCACGTCCTTGATGCCGTCCTTCTGGAGCTGAGGGCGGTCCTTCTCGTACTTCTTCGCCGTGCAGGGCATGATCGAAACCACGAAAATATCCTTGGGATCGAGGCCGTTCTTTTCGGCGTAGTAGGACTTGATGACAGCACCCATCATCTCGTGGGGCGACTTGCAGGACGAAAGGTGACCGAGCAGATCACCGTAGTAGTACTCGGCGTAGTTGACCCAGCCGGGCGAGCAGGAGGTGATCATCGGGAGCTTCCCGCCGTTCTTAACGCGCGCGAGCAGCTCGGTCGCCTCCTCCATGATGGTGAGGTCAGCCGCGAAGTTGGTGTCATAGACCTTCGCGAAGCCAAGGCGGCGAAG
>JAZQVJ010000113.1:0-3058 GCA_045631785.1 Eubacteriales bacterium | reverse complement strand
CATACGCGAGGGCGTTGCGTGCCAATACCAGATGTGTGCCACGGGCGAGGCCAGCTCGATATGGCCCATGCGCTCACGGCGGACCTTCTTGCTGGTGACCTCAACGCCGCACTTCTCACAGATGCGGCCCTTGTAGCGGCGGCCGCGCTTATACTTGCCGCACTGGCACTCGTAATCCTTCTGCGGGCCGAAGATGGTCTCGCAGAAAAGACCGCCGCGCTCGGGCTTGAGCGAGCGATAGTTGATCGTTTCCGCCTTAGCGACCTCGCCGTGCGACCACGAACGGATCATCTCAGGCGATGCCAGGCCGATCTTGATGGAATCAAAAATTCTTGCCATAATTTTTATTTGATCGCACCCCCACCATGCGTGTGGGGGTCACGTCTCCCCTCTTGTAATTTAAGGTATTCGGTTTTTCGATCATTCCTTGTCGAGGTCGTAGCCTTCGCCGGTATACTCGAGGTCATCGAAACCGACTTCGGCAAATTCTTCCTCAATCTCATCCTCTTCGGACTCAAGATCCTCGACCTCTCCGAGAGGCTTCTCCTCGCGGATCGGGGTGATCTCGATATCCTCCAGCGGACCGGGAGTAAAGGAATCGTCCTCTTCAACAAGCTCGGTCAGCTCGATCTCATCACCGTTGGGATCAAGGACACGGACGTCGAGAGCCAACGATTGCAGCTCCTTGACAAGAACCTTGAAGGATTCGGGAATACCGGGCGTCGGAATGTTCTGGCCCTTCACGATCGCCTCGTAGGTCTTCACACGGCCAACCACGTCGTCACTCTTCACGGTCAGGATCTCCTGCAGCGTGTAAGCGGCGCCGTAAGCCTCAAGCGCCCAGACCTCCATTTCGCCAAAGCGCTGGCCGCCGAACTGGGCTTTACCGCCGAGAGGCTGCTGCGTGACCATGGAGTAAGGACCGTTCGAACGGGCGTGGATCTTATCGTCAACGAGGTGGTGGAGCTTCAGATAGTACATAACACCGACGGTAACGGGGTTATCAAAGGGCTCGCCGGTACGGCCGTCGTACAGCGTGACCTTGCCGTCGATCACATAGACATGCTCGCGGCTGCGGAGCTCGGCGAGGGCGGCGGCATCGTGCTCGTAGATGGAATCAACGCGCTGATAGTCCTTTTCGCCCTTCTCGTTCGTAACCTCAATAAAGAGGGCCTTACCGAGAACGTTCTCACCGTCACGGATCTCACGGACGTACTTCGCCTGGCGCAGGCACTCGATGATATCACTCTCGTTCGCACCGTCGAAGACCGGCGTCATCAGCTTCCAGCCGAGGCGCCTGGCCGCAATGCCGAGATGGACCTCAAGCACCTGACCGATGTTCATACGCGAGGGAACGCCCAGAGGGTTCAGAACGATATCGACGGGCGTGCCGTCCTCAAGGAAGGGCATATCCTCGGGAGGCAGGATGCGCGAGACAACGCCCTTGTTACCGTGGCGGCCCGCCATCTTGTCACCGACCGAGATCTTACGCTTTTGCGCCACGTAGACACGGACGACCTTGTTGACACCGGGCGAGAGCTCGGTAGAGTTGGAACGGTCGAAGACCTTGACGTCAACAACGATGCCCGACTCACCGTGCGGGAGCTTCAGCGAGGAATCCTTCACTTCTCTGGCCTTTTCGCCAAAGATAGCGCGGAGCAGGCGCTCCTCGGGGATCGGCTCGGGCTCACCCTTCGGCGTGACCTTACCGACGAGGATATCGCCGGAGCGCACCTCGGTACCGATCTTGACGATACCGTCGGCATCGAGATCCTTCAGAGCATCTTCGCCGACGTTCGGGATCTCGCGGGTGATCTCCTGCGGGCCAAGCTTGGTCTCTCTGGCCTCCATCGAATGCTCCTCGATGTGGATCGAGGTGTAGGTGTCATTACGGACGAGATTCTCGTTCAGAAGGACCGCGTCCTCGTAGTTGTAGCCCTCCCAGGTCATGAAGGCGATGGTGGCGTTCTTGCCGAGCGAGATCTCGCCATTCGCGGTCGCAGGACCGTCGGCAATGATCTCCCCACGCTCAACACGGTCGCCGTTCGAAACGATGGGGCGCTGGTTAACGCAGGTGCCCTGGTTCGAGCGCTTAAATTTAATAAGGTGGTAGGTGTCCTTCGTGCCGTTATCATTCTGCACGATGATACGGTCGGCAGAGGCAGACTCAACGATACCACTCTCCTTGGCAAGGACCACGGCGCCCGAGTCGGCGGCGGCCTTGTACTCCATACCGGTAGCCACGTAGGGCTGGTCGGTCACCATCAGCGGCACAGCCTGCTTCTGCATGTTCGTGCCCATCAGAGAACGGGTGTTATCGTCGTTTTCAAGGAAGGGGATCATCGCCGTCGCAACCGACACGACCATCTTCGGCGAGGCATCCATATAGTCGATCTTATCGCGGCTGACCTCAACGATCTCGGCGCGGTCACGGGCAATGACCTTGGCGTTGACGAAGCGCCCCTCCTCGTCGAGGGGCTCGTTGGCCTGTGCGATGATGTAGTTGTCCTCGACCTCAGCCGTCATGTACTCGATCTCGTCGGTTACACAGCCGGTGGTGGGGTCGACCTTGCGGTACGGGGCCTCAAGGAAGCCGTATTCGTTGATCCTCGCATAGGTGGCAAGGTAGGAGATAAGACCGATATTCGGGCCTTCGGGCGTTTCGATAGGACAGATGCGGCCGTAGTGCGTGTAGTGAACGTCACGCACCTCAAAGCCGGCACGGTCACGCGTCAGACCGCCGGGGCCAAGAGCCGAAAGACGGCGCTTGTGCGTCAGCTCGGCAAGAGGGTTATTCTGATCCATGAACTGCGAAAGCGGCGAGCCGCCGAAGAATTCACGGATGGTGGTGGCCACAGGGCGCACGTTCACGAGCGACTGAGGCGTCATATCCTCGCTATCGTGGATCGACATGCGCTCCTTGATGTTCTTCTCCATGCGCGACATACCAATGTGCATCTGGTTCTGGAGAAGCTCACCGACACAGCGCAGGCGGCGGTTGCCGAGGTGGTCAATATCGTCCAGCTGACCGATCCCGTGGGAAAGAGTCAGGAGGTAG
>JAZQVJ010000112.1:0-1150 GCA_045631785.1 Eubacteriales bacterium | reverse complement strand
CGCGGTCCTTTGAAAAAAAAAAACCCACCGCTAATGGGGGTATATTTTTATTATTTCTTTTCGGCGCGCTTTTCGCAGAAAACGCAGCGCGTAACGCCGGCAACCGTGCGGAAGCGCGGCAGGAGCTCCTGCTCGCAGGTAGTGATGCAGACGGGGTTCGTGCAGACCGTGTCGGTCATCACCTCGCCGGGGAGGGCGAGAGGGGCGCGGTCGGTCGCCTCGGCAAGGAGCTTGAGGATCAGCGCCATACGGACGTACTTGCCGTTCTCGACCTGCGTGAAGTAGCGCGCACGCGGGTCGGCATCCACGCGGACACTGATCTCGTTGACGCGCGGCAGGGGATGCAGGATCGAGAGGGTGTCCTTGGCGGCCGTCAGCTTTTCGGGCGTCAGGACGTAGCTGTCCTTGAGGCGCGCGTATTCGTCGGGATCGGGGAAGCGCTCGCGCTGGATGCGCGTCATATAGAGGATGTCAAGATCAGGAAGACTGTCCTCAAGGCTTGCGGTTTCCATATAGGGCATCCCGTTTGCCTCAAGCACGCCCTCGCGGATGTAATCGGGGAGCGCAAGCTCGGTCGGCGAGATCAGTACCACCTTCACCCCCGCGTAGCGCGAGAGAGCCGAGATCAGCGAATGTACCGTGCGGCCGTACTTCAGGTCGCCGCAAAAGCCGACCGTCAGCCCCTCGATCCTGCCGTGATCGCGCAGGATGGTAAAGAGATCGGTGAGCGTCTGCGTCGGATGGGCGTGACCGCCGTCGCCGGCATTGATGACCGGGATCGTCGCGCTCCCGGCGGCCACAAGGGCGGCGCCCTCCCGCGGATGGCGGATGGCGATAATATCGGCGTAGGCCGAAACCACGCGCGCCGTGTCGCCGAGGCTCTCCCCCTTCGATGCCGAGGACGAGTCGGCATCCGAGAAGCCGATCACACTGCCGCCAAGCTCAAGCATCGCCGCCTCAAACGAGAGGCGCGTGCGCGTTGACGGCTCAAAAAACAGGGTAGCCAGCTTCTTGCGGCGGCAGGCATCGGCGTATCGGTCGGGGTGGGTGGCAATGTCGGCGGCGGTGGCAAAAAGGTCGGAAAGCTCGGCAACCGACAGATCCCCGATGTCAATGAGGCTTCTCATTTGCCGATCCAGCTCTCGTCGGA
>JAZQVJ010000111.1:0-8120 GCA_045631785.1 Eubacteriales bacterium | reverse complement strand
GGTGATCTATCATCTGATCCCCACCCTCCCCACGATGGCGGTGTCGCTCCTCCTTTACGCCTTTCCGCTTCAGCTGCCGTGGTATGAAAGCGTCCTCCTTCTTTTGGGTGGCGCTGCCTACGTCCTGTTCTCGGCAGCCCTTGGGCTCCTGATGAATCTCCTTTTCCCGAAGCTCGAATGGAAGAACGAGATGGTCCCCATCAAGCAGGGCATTGCGATCATGATGGCGATGCTTGGCTCGGGCGCCGCCGCCGGCGCCGGGGCGCTCCTGCTCCTCATCTTCTCTCTCTTCCTCCCCACCTGGATCGCGCTTCTTTTGTATTTCCTTGGCTTTGGCGCTCTCTCGCTTGGGCTGATCGCCCTGCTCATGAGTGTGGGCGCTCGCCGCTTTGACACGATTTGAAACCACGCATAGGAGTAAAGTTTTGCTTACATTAGAACAAGAGATTAACCGACGCAGGACCTTTGCGATCATTTCCCACCCCGACGCAGGTAAAACCACACTGACCGAGAAGTTCCTTCTCTACGGTGGAGCCATTCAATCGGCGGGCGCCGTCAAGGGGAAGCAGAGTGACCGCCACGCCGTTTCCGACTGGATGGATATCGAGAAGCAGCGCGGCATCTCGATCACCTCGTCGGTGATGCAGTTTGAGTACGATGGCTTTTGCATCAACATCCTCGATACCCCCGGCCACCAGGACTTCTCGGAGGACACCTACCGCACCCTGATGGCGGCCGACAGCGCCGTGATGGTCATTGACGCCGCCAAGGGCATCGAGCCGCAGACACGCAAGCTCTTTAAGGTGTGCGCGATGCGCGATATCCCCATCTTCACCTTTATCAACAAGCTCGACCGTGAGGCGCGCGATCCCTTTGACCTTCTTGATGAGCTTGAGAAGGAGTTCGGCATTGGCACCTATCCCATGAATTGGCCGATCGGCTGCGGCGTGAAATTCCACGGCGTTTACGACCGTGAGGCGCGCGAGATCCTCGCCTTCAGCGATGCCCACAGCGGCCGCAGTCGCATCGAGGGCACGCGCTGCGACCTCTCCGAAACCGAAAAGCTTGACTCCCTGATCGGCGAATACCGCCGTCGCGAGCTGTGCGAGCAGGTCGAGCTTTTGGATGCGGCCTCCTTTGATTTTGATCTTGATAAGATCCGCCACGGCAAGCTCTCGCCCGTGTTCTTCGGCTCGGCGCTTAACAACTTCGGCGTTGAGCCCTTCCTCAAGAGCTTCCTTGCGATGACCACGCCCCCCCTCCCCCGCACCGTCACCGAGGGGACCGTGGATCCCGTCGCCGATCCCTTTTCGGCCTTCGTTTTCAAGATCCAGGCGAACATGAACAAGGCGCATCGCGACCGGATCGCCTTTATGCGTATTTCCTCGGGCGTCTTCGACCGCAACGAGGAATACTTCCACGTCCAGGGCGATAAGCCCATTCGTCTTTCGCGCCCACAGCAGATGATGGCCGAGTCGCGCGCGGGTATCGAAAAGGCGTACGCCGGTGACATCATCGGTGTCTTTGATCCCGGCATCTTCTCGATCGGTGACACGGTATGCGATAAGCGCCACCGCGTCCGCTTTGAGGGGATCCCTACCTTCGCCCCCGAGCATTTTGCCATGATCGAGCAGGTCGATTCCATGAAGCGCAAGCAATTCGCCAAGGGGATGACCGAGATCGCCGAGGAGGGCGCTATTCAGATCTTCTTCGAGCCGGGCGCCGGTATGGAGCGCGTGGTGGTCGGTGTCGTCGGCGTTCTTCAGTTTGAGGTGCTTGAGCATCGGATGAAGAGCGAGTACGGGGTTCTCATGCGCCGCAGTGCCATGCCCCACGAGGAGATCCGCTACGTGACCGCCGCCCCCACCGAGATCAACCGCCTGCGCCTGACCTCGGACACCAAATGGGTGAAGGACGTCCGCGACCGCGACCTTCTCATCTTCACGGGCGAGTGGAGCATCCGCTTTGCCCTCGAGAATAACGAGGGGCTCGAGCTTTCCGAGTTTGCAAAGAGATAAAGAAAAGACCGCCGAGGGCGGTCTTTTCTATTACAGATCCTTCAGCACCTTCACGGCGATCCCCTGGATCTCACAGTCGGGAACGTAAATATCGTCCATCACCTTATTTTCGGGATGCAGGCGGATGCGGCGGCGCTCCGGCTCGGGATAATAGCGCTTGAGGGTGGCCTCCTCCTCCACGAGTGCTACCACGATCTCCCCGGGCTCAGCCGTCGACTGGCGGCGGATCAGCACAAAGTCGCCGCTTGAGATGCCGACGTCGATCATCGAATAGCCGTTGGCGCGGAGCATATAGAAATCCCCGCTGCCGAAAAGAGAGGCAGGCAGCTGAACGTAGTCCTCAATGTTCTCCTCGCAATACTTCGGCAGACCGCAGGACACCGCCCCAAGGATCGGCACGCGAATAAAATCGCGGCGAAAGAGCCGTTCGGTATCGGTAACGTAGCTGCGGCGGCCGCCTGAGGTGACGCGCCCGCCTGCAATGAGATCCTGCAGATATCTCTGCACGGTTGACCGCGAGATCTCGGTCGCATCCGAGATCTCACGCACGGTGGGGGAATACCCGTTCTCCTCGGTATACGAATCAATGAAGTTCATGATCACGGCAAATAGCTGCTCATCCTTGGTACGCATAGCGAACCTCCTTTTCGGGACATAAAGCCCATTATACGGTCATTATAGCACAGACCATCCACCCTGTCAAGCCCTTTCTGAAACTTTTTGCTCATTTAGAATTCCTTTTTGTGTTTCCCTTGCAAAGAGGGCGCCTGCGTGATATAATAGATGTATAGAGGGCGCCCTGCTTTGGCCGTTCCTCTGTGCCGATCTTTCTACGGATGGAGCGTTGCAATGGCAAATGAAGTGATCAAGGGCATCCGCCATGCCCACACCGCGATCGTGGCCAAGGATTTTGATAGATCGCTGGCCTTTTACAAGGCGCTTGGCTTTACACCCTACGTAACGTGGGGCGAGGGGAAGGGGCGGATCATGCTCCTCGACGTTGGGGATGGCTCGCGGATCGAGCTGTTCGCCAAGGGCGGCGATGAATACAGCGCGAATGGCAAGTGGCTGCACCTGGCCTTCGGCGTTGAGAATGTGGATGAGGCCTATCGCAAGGCGATGGAGGCGGGTGCGACCTCGATCCTCCCCCCCACCGACAAGCCCTTAGACTCCTCACCGAAGCGGATCACCCTCCGCCTTGCCTTCGTTGCGGGGCCGGACGGCGAGCAGATCGAGTTCTGCAAAGAAAAGGTGTACGGTTTCTGACCGTTCCTCATATATCATATCAAGGAGGATATCCCTATGGCAAAAAAGAAGACCTTGACACAGCAGTATGAGGCACTGCCCAAGCTCTTTAAGGTCATCCTGCAGCTGGTGCTTGGCGCCGTTGTCGGCGGCATCTACCGCATCGTTCGATTCACAGAAACGAACAACGTCGTGACACTCGTGGCCGGGCTGCTCTGTCTTTTTACGGGCGTTGGCAACGCTATCGCCTGGGTGGTCGATCTCGTCACCGAGATCCTTAACGACCGCATCACCGTCCTCGCGGATTGACAAAAAAGCAAAGTCTGCTTTACGCAGGCTTTGCTTTTTGTTTTATCTTTTGCCTTTTGCCGTGCGGGAATTCTTGACAAGCCCGCCGTTCTTTGCTATACTATATAATTGTAATGAAGAAAATGGAAGGAACCGCCATGCCGAAGATCGAAAGTGCCGCACAGCGCGAATATAACGACCAAAGCATCACCTCGCTGAAGGGGGCAGACAGAGTGCGAAAGCGCCCTGCCGTTATTTTTGGCTCGGACGGTCTTGAGGGATGTGAGCATTCCTTCTTTGAGATCCTCGCAAACTCGGTGGACGAGGCGCGCGAGGGCTACGGCAAGAAGATCCTTGTCACCGTCTATGCCGATCGCTCGATCGAGGTCGAGGATGCCGGCCGCGGTATTCCTCTCGGCTGGAACGAGAAGGAGGGGCGCTACAACTGGGAGCTGATCTTCTGCGAGATGTATGCCGGCGGAAAGTACGACAACAACGGCGACGATGCCGCCTATGAGTATTCGCTCGGTCTTAACGGTCTTGGCGCCTGCGCCACGCAGTATTCCTCCACCTATATGCAGGTGCGCTCCTATAACGGTACTACCCTCTCCGAGATCTCCTTTCGCCGCGGCGAGCCGGATAGCGAGCTTGCGGTTCGCGAGCTGACGCCTGCCGACAAAAAGCGCTGTGGCACGATCATCCGTTGGATGCCCGACCTTGAGGTCTTCACCGACATTGCCATTCCGATCGAATTTTATGAATCGACGATGCACCGCCAGGCCGTCGTCAACGCCGGCATCACCTTCGTCCTCCGCGTTGAAAATGAAAAAGGGGGCTTCACCGAGAAGTCCTACTGCTTCCCGAACGGCCTTATGGACTATATCGGCACGCTCACCGAGGGCAACGCCATGACCTCGCCCGTCCTCTGGCATCTCGAAACGCGCGGCCGCGACCGCGAGGATAAGCCCGAATATAAGCTGAAGGCCGACCTTGCCTTCTGCGTATCCAATACGGCCGCCACCACCGAATATTACCACAACTCAAGCTTTCTTGAGTACGGCGGCGCGCCCGACAAGGCGGTGCGCTTCGGCTTTACCGCCGCCCTTGACCAGTACATCCGCGCCCAAGGGAAGTATACGAAGAACGAGTCGAAGATCACCTTTGCCGATGTCGCCGACTGCCTCGTTGTGATCGTCAACAGCGCCTCGACCATGACCTCGTACGAGAACCAGACCAAAAAGGCGATCAACAACACCTTTATTGCAAAGGCCCTCACCGATTTCATCAAGCGGAAGCTCGAGATCTATTTTGCGGAGAACCCGACCGAGGCCGGTCTTTTCGCCAACCAGGTCCTCGTCAACAAGCGCAGCCGCGAGAAGGCCGAGGAGAACCGCCTCGACATCAAGAAAAAGCTCGCCGGCACGATGGATGTTGCCAACCGCGTTGAGAAGTTCGTGAGCTGTCGGTCGAAGGATCCCGATGTGCGTGAGCTTTATATCGTGGAGGGCGACTCGGCCCTTACGTCCTGCAAGCTCGGCCGCAATGCCGAGTATCAGGCCATTATCCCCGTGCGCGGTAAGACGCTCAACTGCATGAAGAGCACCTACGCGAAGATCTTCGAGAGCAAGATCATCTGCGACCTGCTTCGCGTTATCGGCTGTGGTGTTGAGATCGAGGGCAAGGTCAAGGGCGACCTTGTGAAGTTCGACATCAACGCCCTCCGTTGGAAGCGCATCATCATCTGCACCGATGCCGATGAGGACGGCTTCCAGATCCGCACGCTCCTTTTGACGCTGTTTTACCGCCTGCTCCCCACCCTCATCCGTGAGCAGAAGATCTTCATTGCGGAATCGCCCCTCTTTGAGATCACGGCGGGCAGCGATATCTACTTCGCCTACAACGAGCAGGAAAAGGCCGATATCCTCAAGCGCCTCGGCGAGCGGAAGTACACCCTCCAGCGCTCCAAGGGCCTTGGTGAGAACGAGCCCGAAATGATGTGGAAGACCACGATGAACCCGGCCACGCGCCGTCTGATCGCGGTCTCGCCCGCCGAGGCCGAGGCCACGGCGTATATGTTCGATACCCTGCTGGGTGACGAGCTTCAGGAGCGCAAGCGCTTCATCTCCCAAAACGGTTACAAATACATTCAGGACGCCGACATTTGACGTCCGAAAGGAAGAATATTATGGTACAAGCACTCAAAAGATCCGAAACTCTTACCCCCGTCGCCGGCCCCGTCGTCACCATTGTGATGGACGGTGTCGGTCTGGCCCCCGCCGGCGGCGCCAATGCCGTTGCCGCGGCACACACCCCGACGCTTGACCGCCTGCTCGCCGAATGTCCGACGGTCGCTCTCCGCGCCCACGGCACGGCGGTCGGCCTTCCCTCGGACGACGATATGGGAAACTCCGAGGTCGGTCATAACGCCCTTGGTGCCGGGCAGGTCTTTGCCCAGGGTGCCAAGCTCGTGTCGCAGTCGATCGAGAACGGCAAGCTCTTTGCCTCGGATACCTGGCAGTCGCTCGTCGCACGCTCGCAGGCGGGCGGCGGCACTCTCCACTTCCTTGGCCTGTTCTCGGACGGCAACGTCCACTCGCACATCGACCACCTGAAGGCCCTCATCGCTCACGCGAAGGCGGACGGCGTTGTCCGCGTGCGCCTGCATATCCTCATCGACGGCCGTGACGTCGGTGAAACCTCGGCGCTCGACTATATCCTCCCCTTTGAGGATTTCCTCACCTCGCTCCGCGATGCGTCCTTTGACGTCAAGATCGCCTCGGGCGGTGGCCGTATGAAGATCACGATGGACCGCTATGAGGCCGATTGGTCGATGGTCGAGCGCGGCTGGCAGACTCACGTCCTCGGGGAGGGGCGCGGCTTTGCTTCGGCGGCCGAGGCCGTCAACACCTACCGCGCCGAGCTTGGCGTGATCGACCAGGATCTCCCCCCCTTCGTCATTACCGAGGGCGGCGCCCCCGTCGGCACGGTCGAGGACGGCGACAGCGTGGTCTTCTACAACTTCCGCGGCGACCGCGCCATCGAGATCTCGAAGACCTTTGAGGCGGGTGCCGATTTCGATAAGTTTGACCGCCGCCGCGTGCCCGACGTATTTTATGCGGGTATGCTGGAGTACGACGGTGACCTGCACATCCCCTCGCACTACCTCGTGAGCCCCCCCGAGATCACCAACACGATGGGCGAATACCTCACCGCCACGGGCATCTCTCAGCTCGCCATCTCGGAAACGCAGAAGTACGGCCACGTTACCTATTTCTGGAACGGTAACAAGAGTGGCAAGTTTTCGGAGGAGCTTGAAACCTACGTCGAGATCCCCTCGGACGTCGTTCCCTTTGAGCAGCGCCCCTGGATGAAGTGCGCCGAGATCACCGACCGCCTGATCGAGGAGCTCGAAAGCGGTAAGCACAAGACTCTGCGCGTCAACTTCCCGAACGGCGATATGGTGGGGCATACCGGCAACTTCCTCGCCACCGAATGCTCGATGGAGGCGCTCGACCTCTGCCTTGCGCGCATCCTCGCCGTTGTCGAAAAGCTGGGCGGCGTGGCCCTTATCACGGCCGACCACGGTAACGCCGACGAGATGTACGAGGTCGATAAGAAGGGTGAAGTGAAGCTCAGCAAGGACGGTAAGCCCAAGGCCAAGACCAGCCATACCCTGAACCGCGTCCCCTGCATCCTCTTCGATCCCAAGGGCGGTCGCACCCTCCGCGCCGATGACGGCAGCTTTGGTCTTGCGAATGTCGCCGCGACCGTTGTAAACCTTCTCGGCTACGAGGCGCCCTCCATGTGGGAAAGCACGCTTCTTGCAAAGTAAAAAGAAAAAGATATGTGGCGCTGTGCTTCGGCACAGCGCCATTCTTGTTTCGTTGCACCGAATATCCCCGCCTTTTCCGCCTTTTATTTGTCAACTTTAAGAAAATCTCAGAAAAAACAAACTTTTTTCAAAAAAGCCCTTGCATAATTCGGAAATCTGTGATATACTAATTTCCGTTCGGAGGCATAGCTCAGTTGGTTAGAGCGCTTGCTTGACATGCAAGAGGTCATAGGTTCAACTCCTATTGTCTCCACCAAAAAAGAACGAAGCAACCGCTTCGTTCTTTTTTTATCCAAGCCGCAGGCTTGGTATACGTTGTTTTTTGCCTAACCCGCTGCCCGCCCCTCCCCTTGACTTTGCCCCCCCGGCGGCGGTATAATGAAAGAAAAAACCAAGGAGCCCGTATGGAGAACCGCGTTTATTTTTCCCCGTGCGCCGATTACGGTGAGGATACCGTCAGGGAGGCCTTTGACCGTCTTCTGCCCGAGGGGGCGCTCGATTTTGTTACCGCAGGCATGAAGGTTGCCGTCAAGGTCAATCTCGTCAGCGCCATGAAGCCCGAAAGCGCCGGCGTGACGCATCCCGCCCTTGTGCGCGAGCTGTGTCGCCGTCTTATTGAGCGCGGTGCCTCGGTGGTGGTCGGGGATAGCCCCGGCGGCCCCTTCAACGGTGCGATGATGGCCACCGTCTACCGTGTGTCGGGCATGGCGGCGGGCGAGGGGGGCGGTGCTTCGCTC
>JAZQVJ010000110.1:0-4033 GCA_045631785.1 Eubacteriales bacterium | reverse complement strand
CGCCACGGCAAGGCCTCTCTTTTTCCCGTCGGGGAGGTCGGTGTGCGAGGGGTCGCCTGTACCCACCATGCGTGAATTATGACCGAGGCGTGTCAAGAACATCTTCATCTGCTCGACGGTCGTGTTTTGCGCCTCGTCAAGAATGATATAAGAGTCGTCAAGCGTCCGCCCGCGCATGTAAGCGAGGGGTGCGATCTCGATCGCCCCGCGCTCGACCTGGCGGGCATAGTTCTCCGCCCCCAGCATCTCAAAAAGCGCATCGTAAAGCGGCCGCAGGTAAGGGTCGATCTTGCTTTGCAGATCGCCGGGTAAAAAGCCGAGCCTCTCTCCGGCCTCCACCGCAGGGCGCGTCAGGATAATACGGTCGACCTGCTTGCTTCTCAGAGCCTCCACCGCCATGGCCACAGCAAGAAAGGTCTTCCCCGTGCCCGCCGGCCCCAGACCAAAGGTCACGGTATTCTTCTTGATGGCGTCAATATAGCGGCGTTGCCCCGCCGTTTTCGGTCGGATGGGCTTACCGCGGCTTGTGATCGCAATCGCCGTGCCGTCCAGCATTTCAAGATCGTCGGAGGCGCCGTCGCGGATCGTCTCAATGACGTAATCCACCGTCTGATCCTCAAGATGATCTCCGGCACCCACCATACGGGACAAATACTCAAGCACGCGCGCAGCGCTCTCAACGTCCCCTTCATCCGCACCTGTTACGGTCACCGTATCGCCTTCGCTTCGTCCGCCTGTGCGGTTTTCAAGGCGCACGGAAAAGCGCTCCTCGATGCGGCGGGCGTTCTCGTCCCCCGCACCGAAGATAGCGGCAGTGACACCACCGTCACGCATCGCAATGATCCTTTGCGGCATACTCATCCTCCGAGATCTTCAGCTTCATAGGCCAGCGGTGCGGCAATATCCACAACGCACTCGGCCTCACAAAGCAGCCGATACCCCTCCGCGGTAAACTCCCCGCGAAAGCTCTCACGCAGAACCTCCGCATCCGAAAGGGCGGCACAAAGCTCCCCCTTCATCCGAGAAAAAGCGGCAGCCACCGCCTCCTCCTCGGAAAGTACCAGCATCTTTTCGGTATACGGAAGCGCATATTCCGAAACGATGTGGATCGGCAAACGGATCCTCTCAAAGAGTATCAGCTGTTCCTTTCTTCTTATTATATCATACTCTTCCCCACTTTTTCCATAAGATTTGAAAAGTTTTATCTCTTTCCCAAAGAAATCCAGAAATAAGGAGGTGCGCTTTGCCTCTCCGTACACCCGATGCGGCTCACTCAAGGGCTGAAGCACTGTGACCGTACGCACGACACGCCCTCGAACCTCGCCCTCGGCCGTGATCCCCACAAGGCCGCCGGCCGTTTGGTAGATGCCGCTGATCAGGAGATCGCCCTTTTTCACGGTCATTCCCGGCACCACTCCGGCACGCCCGCGCACGGGTATTATGCTTTCAATGACGGCATCCTCGGCGGCCACAAGGTTGTAAAGGCGGTCATCCTCTGTGGGCGAAGGAACAAGCGTTGACTCGCGCACCTCAACGGTCACAGTGGTTCCGCGGCGATAAATTCCGGCAAAGGAGATGCCGGGATCGGCCTCAAGAAAGCGCGCACGCACCGCGGCCGTATCGATCAAGGGAATGAGATCCCCGACGGAAAGCCCGGCTCTTGACAACGTTTCTTCGATCTCCGTGGCGCTTTTTTCACTATTTCCGCGCACCTCGATCCGCCAGACCACAGAAGACGAAAGGCAAAAGATCAGCAAGGCGACGAGGCTCCCGGCCACAAGGCCCGGTCGCCGCAAAAAGCAGCGCAGCCGGTGGAGGAGCCCCTCCTCACGGAGAAGGGTGAGCCCAAGCTCCTTGGGGAGCGAGGCGGCATCCCCCCGTCTTTGCGTAAGAATACACACCTCGTCCTCCTCCTTGAGGGCAAGTATCCCGATCCCCTTTTGTAAAAAATAATTCAAAACCGCCGTCTTTTTCTCTCGGGGGAAGGAAAAGACCGCATATCCCCATATCCAATGAAACAGCCAATTCATCGCTTTCCCTCGTTATCAAGAAACCGGATCTCGGTCACATTCCCCGCAATGGCGGCAATGCCGCCATCATACGTCAGACAGCAAAGTCCGTGGCCGAAAATGGATAGCTTTTGATCCTCAAGCGACAGGATCACGCACTCATCCCCCGCCTCAAGGATCCGCCGCGCACCGCTGACGAGAAGCTCTTTCCCGCGCCTTCCGCCCTCGATCTCCACATGACAGCCGCGCCGCGCCGTTACCGATTGCCCAAAGGGAGAAAACAGCTTTTCCGCAAAAGACTTCTGTCCACTCCTTACTTTTTTCTTCATACGCGTCCCCCCGGTGATAAATTCGGCAAATATCCTGTATAGTTATAGTATGAGAAAGGGGGATGGGAAATGACGGCAACACAGAAAAACCGATGGCTCCTCGCCGCTTGCCTTCTGCTTCTTTTTGCACTCCTTGGCTTCGGCGCCAACACAGCCGAGGCGATCCGAGGCGCGCTTTGGCTCTGCGCCCATACCGTGATCCCCGCGCTCTTTCCCTTCCTTGTGCTATCAGAGCTTCTTACCGCGCTTCTTGGCGGCCTGCGCCTACCGGGAGAGCGACTGTTCGAGCGCATTTTTTACCTCCCGGGGGCGGGCATTTCTGCCTTTCTCCTCGGGGCGATCTGCGGCTTCCCTATCGGGGCAAAGACGGCAGCCGAGCTTTGCCTTGGCGGTGTCATCACCAAGGAGGAAGCCGAGCGACTGGCCGCACTTTCCGCCAATACGGGGCCTGCCTTTGCCGTTTTGGCGGTGGGTGCAGGGCTTTTTCGCAGTCTTCGCCTTGGTCTTGTCCTTTATTTCACGCAGATCATTGCCGCCATTCTGCTCGCGCTACCGGAGGCCAAAAAGAAAAAAAGGTGCCGAGCGCCACTTTCCGGCGCTGCACAAAGAACCGGCAAAACCGCTTCCCTCCCCGAGATCCTCTACCGATCCTCTCTCACAATGCTGACCGTGACGGGAACCGTACTCTTTTTCGCCTCACTTACCTCCTTGTTCTCGCTCTTTTTGCCAAAGCCGGCGGCGGCTCTCATTGCCGCCTTCCTTGAGGTAGGGAACGGGAGTGCGGCCGCGGCCGCACTCCCGCCATATCTCGGAATACCACTCGCCGCCTTTGCCATTTCCTTTTCCGGGCTATCGGTATTGATGCAAAGCGCCGCTGTGCTTTCCCCCTGCGGCATTCCCCTTGGCTATTTTTTCAAGAAAAAGCTATACCAGGGGCTCCTTTCCGCAGCTATTGCACTTGCCTTTCTTCCCTTCCTTTTATGATAAAAAGAAAACGCCCGACAGGGCGTTTTCTTTTTGCAATTAGCCGAGGCGCGCTTCGAGCGCGGCAAGCTCCTCGTACATGGTAGCGGGAACATGATCGCCGACCTGTGCGTAGAACTCCTTGATGTTGGCAACGTCGGCCTTCCAGGAGTCAACGTCAACGGAGAGCAGATCCTTGATGGTATCGACCGTGATATCGAGCCCCTCGACGTTGATATCCTCAGCGTTCGGGACGTAACCGATGGCGGTCTCCTTCGCCTCGACCTTATCCTCGCAACGGGCAAGGATCCAAAGGAGGACGCGCATATTGTCGCCAAAGCCGGGCCAGATGAAGTGACCTTCATCATCGGTGCGGAACCAGTTGACGTGGAAGATCTTCGGAGGATTCGGGATCTTTTTGCCCATATCGAGCCAGTGCTGCCAGTAGTCACCCATGTTGTAGCCAACAAAGGGACGCATGGCCCTCGGGGCGCGGCGGACAACGCCAACGGCGGCGGCGGCGGCGGCAGTGGTCTCGGAGGCCATGATCGAGCCAACGAAGGAGCCGTGCTGCCAGTTGAAGGACTGGTAGACCAGCGGAGCCGTCTTGGCTCGACGGCCGCCGAAGACGATAGCAGACACCGGAACGCCCTTCAGGCTGTTGAACTCAGGCGAGATGCAGGGGCAGTTTGCAGCAAGCGCGGTAAAGCGCGAGTTGGGGTGCGCGCCGCA
>JAZQVJ010000109.1:0-11381 GCA_045631785.1 Eubacteriales bacterium | reverse complement strand
CCCAGCTGCCGTCCTCGGCGGTGATCAGACCGCAGGAGATACCGGCAACCGGCGCCTTGATCGGAACACCGGCATCCATCAGCGCCAGCGTCGAGCCGCAGACCGAGGCCTGCGAGGTGGAGCCGTTCGAGCTGACGACCTCACTGACAAGGCGGATGGCGTAGGGGAACTCCTCGACCGAGGGGAGAACGGGGATCAGCGAGCGCTCGGCAAGGGCGCCGTGGCCGATCTCGCGGCGGCCGGGGCTACGGAGAGGCTTGGCCTCGCCGGTCGTATAGCCGGGCATATTGTAGTGGTGCATATAACGCTTCTCGGTTTCGTCGTCAAGCCCCTCAAGCATCTGGGCATCGCTGACAGGGCCGAGGGTGGCGATCGTCAGAACCTGCGTCTGACCGCGGGTGAAGAGGCCCGAGCCGTGGGTGCGAGGCAGAAGGCCGGTCTCGGCGGCGAGAGGACGGATCTGGTCCATACGGCGACCGTCAACACGCTTCTTGTCCTCAAGGAGCCAGCGGCGGACGATCTTCTTCTGAATCTTATACATAAGCTCACCGATCAGCGAGGGAAGATCCTCATACTTCTCGGAGAACTTGGCCACAACATCCTCGGTGATGGGCTGCATACGGGCATCGCGCACCGTCTTGTCGTCGGTGTCGAGGGCGGCCATAACATCCTTCTCACAGTAGGCGAAGATCTCGTCAAACATCTCGTGATCAAGCTCGCAGGAGGGGTAAGCAAACTTCGGCTTGCCGACCTCGGCAATGATCTTATTGATAAAGACAAGCAGGTCCTTGATGACCTCGTGCGCCTTCATAATAGCGGCGTACATGGTCTCATCGTCGACCTCGCGGGCGCCGGCCTCGATCATAACGACCTTCTTCTCGCTGGCGGCCACCGTCAGCTCGAGGTCGCTCGCCTTGCGCTGGGCGGCGGTGGGGTTGACCACGATCTCACCGTCGACAAGGCCCATGAAGGCACCGCCGATCGGGCCGTTCCACGGAATGTCAGAGATCGAAAGAGCGATCGAGGCACCGATCATCGCCGTGATCTCGGGCGAGCAATCGGGATCGATCGACATAACGGTAAGCGTCAGAGCGACATCGTTACGCAGATCCTTCGGAAAGAGGGGACGGACGGGGCGGTCGATCACGCGGCTCGTGAGGATCGCCTTCTCGGAGGGGCGGCCCTCACGGCGGAGGAAGCCGCCGGGGATCTTACCCACCGAATACATCTTCTCATCATAGTCTACCGACAGGGGCAGAAAATCAATGCCGTCACGGGGGGCGGCGGAGGCGGTGGCACAGCAGAGGATCGCGGTGTCACCGTAGCGGACGAGGGCCGAGCCGTTGGCAAGACCGGCCAGCTTGCCGACCTCAACGCGAAGGGGCCTGCCGGCATACTCGTACTCGTAAACCTTGTAGTTCTCGAACATTTGTTTTCTCCTTTGTTTGTTTTTTATTTTCAAACCTCGGAGGACATAGCATTCACATACCCGCCCGACGCCGTCGGGCGACTATGAAACTGCTACCTCATCCGATGGTCCTGAATCGGGGACTCCGGAAAAAGGGGCCGTTGCGCGTGGCACGGCCCCTTCCCGTTCTTACTTACGAAGACCCAGCTTCTTAACGATCGCACGGTATCTCTCGATATCCTTGCGAGCGAGGTAAGCAAGCAGGTTCTTTCTGTGACCAACCATAGTCAGAAGACCTCTCTGCGAATGGAAGTCCTTCTTGTTGGCCTTCAGATGCTCGGTGAGATGATTGATACGGTAGGTCAGGATCGCGATCTGAACCTCGGGCGAGCCGGTGTCAGTCTCGGTCAGACGGTAGGTCTCAATGATCTCTTGCTTGATCTGCTTATCCATTGTTCTTCACCTTTCTTTTGTATTAACCAAAACCCCAGAAAGCGGCGGGTGAAGCAGCGCGGCACGCGCCAGATCTCCGCAACCCGAGGAAAGGTCCGTAGGACATTATAGCATATCCTTCCCCATTTGTAAAGGGGGTAAGCAAATTTTTTTATCAAAGACAAATTCTGTCAACGCACGAATAGAGCGATGCAAAAAGCTCGCGCTTCTTGTCGCCGACGACCTTCATCTCGGCGATCTCGGCCTCGCTGTAAAGGGCCAGCTCCTCGGGCTTGGCCTTCCCCTTATAGAGGCGGTCAAGCGTCAGAGCGTAATTGATGTCGGCGGTGACGATCTTGCCGGCGCGCTCGCAGACAACAAGGTTGGAGTTGCCGAGGAAAAGCTCCTCGACGGCGCGCTGCCCCATGCGGGTGGCAAGCAGACGGTCACGCAGGGTGGGTATGCCGCCGCGCACGATATGAGCAAAGCGGGCGAACTTGGTCTCAACCCCCGTTTCGGCCTGGATGCGCTTGGCAAGCTCGGGGGCAAAGTCCGAGCCCATACCCTCCGAAACAATGACGATGAAGGTGCGCTTGCCGAGGGCGCGGGAGGCGCGGATCTTGGCGATAGCGGCATCGGCATCGAAGGGGATCTCGGGGATGGCCACGGCGGTAGCGCCCGAGGCGACAGCCGTTTCGAGGGCGATATCACCGGCACCGCGCCCCATCACCTCAACGACGTTGCAGCGCGCGTGCGACTCACAGGTGTCACGCAGCTTGTCCACAAGGTCGAGCGTGGTGTTCATCGCGGTATCAAAGCCGACCGTGAACTCGGTCGAGGTCACGTCGTTATCGATCGTGCCGGGGATACCGATGCAGGGGATACCGTGGTGAGTCAGGTCCTGCGCACCGCGGAAGGTGCCGTCACCGCCGATGGCCACGATACCGTCAATGAGGAACTTCTCGCAGGTGGCGATCGCCTTCTGCATTCCTTCGGGCGTCTTGAATTCGGGGCAGCGGTCGGAATACAGCATCGTGCCGCCGTGATTCAGGCTGTTCGAAACGTCGCGCACCGAGAAGGGCTTGATGTCCCCGTCAATAAGGCCCGAATAGCCGCGCATGATCCCCATGACCTCAACACCGCGGAAGAGCGCCTCACGCGTCACGGCACGGATGGCCGCGTTCATGCCGGGGGCATCGCCACCCGAGGTAAGTACACCGATTCTTCTGAATTTTTTCATGTCTTTACTTCCTTTTATGTCAAGTTTTGTTTATACGAACGATTTGGAGCTCGGAGAGAGCGAGGGAAAGCGCCCACTTCACTGCCTTCCGCCGTACCCTCCCGCGGCGACCGCGGAAGCTAAAGCCGAAGGCATGGCTCCCCCGAGCCGTTGCCAGGCCGATAAAAACACGGCCGACGGGGGTGTGCAGCGTTCCGCCACCGGGACCGGCGATCCCCGTGACAGACACGGCAAGATCCGACGAGAAGAGGCGGAGCGCCCCCTCGGCCATCTCCTTGGCCACCGCCTCGGAAACGGCGGTGTACTGCAAAAGAGCCTCGGGCGAAACGCCCAGCACCTCACGCTTCACCTCATCGGTGTAGGCGACAACGCCCCCCAAAAAGACCTCACTGATCCCGGGGAGGGCGACAAGACGGTCGGCAACGGCGCCGCCGGTACAGGACTCGGCAAGCGCCACGGTCGCGCCGGCGGTACGGAGAGCCACCGCAAGCTTTTTTTCAAGTTTCATAAAAGTTTTCTCCTAAAAGATCAAGCATCGTGCGTGCCGCCGCCGACAGAGGGAGGCGGGAGGAGCGCACAAGATAAAAGTGACGGGGCGGAGGATCCTCCCAAAGATCAAGGCGCACCACCTCGCCGGCCTTGAGGGCATCAACGGCAAAGTCCTCGACGATCGAAGAAATGCCGATGCCGCGACGGGCGAATGCCAGGAGGAGATCCGAGGTCGCAAGCTCGATCGCAGGGGTGGGGAACCCCTCGCCGAGCCAGGAGGAAACGTAGGCGCGCGTTGTCGAGGTCTTCCCCTCCAGCATGATCATCGGGTACTCGGCCAGCTCCTCGCGCGTGATGCCGCGGCGCGCGGCCAAGGGATGCGTGGGGGCTGCGATGAAAATATCCCGCACCGGTCTAAGAGGCGTCAGCACAAGCTCGTCGCCCGCCGACGAGAGGGGACCGGAAACCACGCCGAAGTCGATCGCACCGTCACGCAGAGCCTCAAGCGTGCGCGGTGTCGGCGCGTTGGTCACGGTCAGGCGGACGTTCGGATAGCGATCACGGAAGACGGCAATATAATCGAGAAGGAAGAAGCGGAGCGTCATATCCGAGGCACCGATGCGGAGAGTTCCGCTTTCAAGCCCCGAAAGCTCACGCAGCTTTTCGCGCCCTGCGTCAAGGAGCGAGAAGGCACTGCGGACATAACCGACGAGGATCTCGCCCGCCTCGGTCAGATGCACGCCGCGCCGCGTCCTGACGAAAAGACTGACACCGAGCGAAGCCTCAAGGCCCGCGATCTCGGCACTGACGGCCGGCTGACTGACGAAGAGCCTGCGCGCCGCCTCGCTCACACTGCCGGCATCGGCCACCGCAAGAAAGGTGCGGTACTTATAGGTGGGATCGTTCATCGGCGCACTCCCCTCTTTATGGCTTACCTGTCTATTATACTATTTAATAAAGAAAATAGCAAGAGGGATTTTTTGAAATCGCATATCCCCTCGAAAAAGCACGACATACGATTGACAAAGGGGGTGCTTTGTGGTATACTAAAGCCATCGGGACAAACGATGACCGAAGGAGGTACCGCTATGAACATTGCTATTATTGCCGACGATACGAAAAAAGAACTGATGGCCGAATTCTGCATTGCATATTGCGGGATCCTTTGCCACCATCAGCTTTGTGCGACAAGTGCCACGGGGAAATATATCGCCGATGCCACGGGCCTCCCGATCGAGCTTCTGATGTCGGGCGAGGACGGGGGGAGCGAGCAGCTGATCTCCCGTGTGGCGTGTGACGAGGTGGATATCGTCTTCTTCTTCCGCGCTCCGGAGCCTGAGATCTATCAGAGAGAGAATGGGAACACCCTTCTCCGCCTTTGCGATATGCACACCGTTCCGATCGCGACGAACATCGCCACGGCAGAAGCGCTCGTCATGGCGCTTGACCGCGGTGATCTTTCCTGGCTGGAGGGGCGCCGCGTCTGATATCCATTCCGGGCACGGGCCTTCCCGTGCCCTTTTTTCGAGGGTTCCGCTATGTCCGAGCGCAAGGTCAAAATTCATCTCGTGACCGCCATTGAGGGGGAAGACACCGTCACCGCCTCGTACGACGGTCTTTTGCGCGTTGTCGGGAATGGCGTGAGCCTCACCTACTCCGAGGGGGGCGAGGGCGGCACCACAGAAACGCGCTTGCTCATCGAACGGGGGCGGATGTCGCTTTTGCGGAGTGGCGCCGTTTCCCTCCGCACGGTGTATGAGGTAGGCAAGCCGTATCGCTCGGTCTACCGCCTCGGCGGGATGGCCTTGGATGCCCTCACCGTGACCGAGGAGCTGGCTGTCCTCTTTGCCACGGCGCTCCCCGCCGTGGATTGCACCTACCGCCTGACGCTTGGGGGAGAGGAGAGGCGCTTCCGCCTTTCTCTGCGCTTATCCGAGGGGGAGGTGAGGGCATGACTCAGGACGAGCTCCGCCGCGCGCTGAAGTCCCCGCCCATCCCCTGGCTCATCCTCTCGGGCGAGGAGGACTATCTGAAGCGCCATTACCTTTCCGAGATCCGCCGCATCCTCATCGGTGACGATCCGATGGCCGCCTTCAACCATCTCCGCTTTGAGGGAACCGCCCTTGATCTTGAAAAATTGGAGGAGGCGGTCAAGGCGCCCCCGATGTTCTCGGAGTACAAGCTCATTGAGTGGCATCTTTGCGACTTTGAAAAAATGAAGGAGAGCGACCTCTCCGCCCTTTGCGACTTTCTCTCCGAGCGCGAGCGCTATCTGGGAGTCACGGTGGTCTTTTACGCCGAGGCCGGCCGCCTCACGCCCGGGCAGAACCCAAAACGCCCGACAAAGCGCTACACCGAGATCGTGAAGGCGATCGACGTCGTTGACTTTCCGCGCTCGACCGACGCCCAGCTCCTCGGCTGGATCGGCCGCCATTTTCTTCGGGACGGGATCACCGCCGATGCCGCCGTTGCCCGCGCGATGCTTGAACGGTGCGGCCGCACGATGGACGTTCTGGCGAGTGAGCTTGACAAGCTCATTGCCTACGCCCACGCCAACGGGCGGAGCGAGCTTTCGGTAAAGGACGTCCACGCCATCACTGCACCGACCTTTGAGGCCGATGCCTTCGGTCTTGGAAATGCGATCCTTGCGGGCGACACTGCCGCAGCTCTTGAAAATCTGCGCGATATGAAGAACCGCCGCCTTGATCCCTCGCTCATCTTCGGCTCGGTCTTCCGCCTCTTTTGCGATCTTTTCTCGGTCGCGCTCCTGCGCGAGGAGGGGCTCTCCCCGGCCGCCATCCGCGAAAAGACGGGGCTGCACGAATACAAGGTCACTCTCTACCTGCGCGCAACGCAGAAGAAGAACGCCGCAGCCCTTGCGCGGACACTGGAAAAATGCCGCCGCCTGGATCTTGCGGGCAAATCCGGCGCCGTCGATTACGCGGGGCTTGAGCGCCTGATCGCCGAGGAGGCGTGATCACCAACAGAAAAGAGCAGACCTTGGTCTGCTCTTTTCTTTTATACCTCTCTAAAGGCCACCGCGCTGCTCAAGGAGAGCACGCTTGATATCCCACAGCCTTTGTGAAAGATCCACGTAATAGCGGTGAGGATTTTCAAAGCGGCGGACCTCCTCCCAGAGCGTGTCCACTTCGCGGCGGCAATACTCGCGGATCTCGCTGACGGAGGGGCTTTCATAGACACACTCGCCGTTCTTGAAGATCGGCACCTGAAGCGGACGGAGGGTGTATTCCGTAAGCGTCTTGCGCTTCCAGGTCTCCTCGGGATCAAAGAGCTCGAGGGGCTTTCCTTCGTCAATGACCTCGTCATAGACGGTAAGCAGGTCGGCAGTGGCCATCCCGTTCTTGTCAAAGATGCGATAGACGCGCTTGAAGTGGGGGTTTGTGATCTTCCCCGCATTCTCGCTGATCTTGATCTTGGGGACAACCGTCCCGTCGACCTCCTTGGCGGCCAGCTTGTATACGCCGCCGAAGACGGGATCGCTCTTGGCGGTGATCAGGCGCTCGCCAACACCGAAGGCGTCGATCCTTGCCCCTTGCGCGATGATGTCGCGGATGATGTTTTCATCAAGCGAATTGGAAACGATGATGCGGCACTCGGTAAGTCCCGCCTCGTCCAGCATCCTGCGCGCCTTTTTGGTGAGATAGGCGATATCACCCGAATCGAGGCGGATGCCGCCCTTCGTGATGCCACATTCGCGGAAGGCGCGGATGGCGTTCGGCACGCCGCTTTTCAGCACGTTGTAGGTATCGACAAGCAGTGTCGCGTTGTTAGGATACATCCTGCAATAGGCAAGGAAGGCCTCGTACTCGGTGTCGAACATCTGCACCCAGGAATGTGCCATCGTGCCGGTGGCGGGGATGCCGTAATCACGGTCGCTGATGGTACAGGCGGTGGAGGAGCAGCCGCCGATGAAGGCGGCACGCGCACCGAGCGAGGCACCGTCGGCCCCTTGGGCGCGGCGCGAGCCGAATTCGGCCACGGGGCGGCCGCCCGCCGCACGGACGATGCGGTTGGCCTTGGTGGCGATGAGCGACTGATGGTTGAGCGCCAAAAGAAGATAGGTTTCGATAAACTGCGCCTCAATGGCGGGGGCGCGCACCGTCAGGATCGGCTCATTCGGGAAGATGGGTGTTCCCTCGGGCACGGCGTAGATATCGCCCGTAAAGCGGAAGGTGCGGAGATAGTCAAGGAAGCCCTCGTCAAAGCAGCCCTTGCTCCGCAAAAACGCGATATCCTCCTCGGTGAAGCGGAGCGACTTGATATAGTCGATCGCCTGCTCAAGCCCTGCGGCGATCGCAAAGCCGCCCCCGTCGGGGATCTGGCGGAAGAAGACGTCAAAATAGGCGATCTCCTGCCCCTTGTCAAGCACGTAATAGCCGTTGGCCATTGTGAGCTCGTAAAAGTCACACAGCATCGTGTGGTTCTGTTTGCCTATCATATCGGATCCTTTTATCCTTTCTCCTCAAGGTCTTTTCCCTTGTACGTGTAAGTGGGAACAAGCTCGCCAACGAGGGCGCGCAGGTCGGGGGAGTCGCTCTCGGCGGCCACGCGCAAGCGCTCCAGCACGTCCTTCAGGTGTTCTTCATCAATATCCAACGGCCGCCCGATCGAGATCGAGTCATTGGCGGTCTTTGCCAACCCCTCCTCGGCCATCAGGCGCTCCTCGTACAGCTTCTCTCCCGGGCGAAGACCGGTCACGCGGATCTCAATGTCCACGTTCGGCTCAAGGCCCGACAGGCGGATGAGATTGCAGGCGAGGTCGTAAATGCGGACGGGCGCGCCCATGTCGAGGACGAAGATCTCACCGCCCTTGGCGTACGCCCCGGCCTGGAGCACGAGCGACACCGCCTCGGGAATGGTCATAAAGTAACGGATGATGTCCTTGTGTGTGAGGGTGATGGGCCCCCCCTCGGCGATCTGACGGCGGAAAAGGGGAATGACCGAGCCGTTCGAGCCTAAGACATTGCCAAAGCGCACCGCGGCAAACTCCGTGGCAGAATGGCGCGCCGCCGTTTGCACGATCATCTCACAAAGGCGCTTGGAGGCGCCCATGATATTGGTGGGATTGACCGCCTTATCGGTGGAGATCATCACAAAGCGGAGGGTGCCGTGGCGATCGGCCGCCTCGACGACGTTCTTCGTGCCGAAGACGTTGTTCTTGATGGCCTCGGCAGGCGAGGTCTCCATCAAGGGGACATGCTTGTGCGCGGCGGCGTGGAAGACGATCTCCGGGCGGTATTCGGCAAAGATGCGGTCGATCTTCCCGGCATCGCGGACACTGGCGATGAGGGTGACAAGATCAAGGCCCGGGTGGTTGCGGCGCAGCTCCTGCTCGATCTCGTAGGCGTTGTTTTCATAAATATCAAGGAGGATCAGGCGGCGCGGCGCGTGAGTGGCGATCTGGCGGCACAGCTCGCTGCCGATCGAGCCGCCGCCCCCCGTC
Organism: Eubacteriales bacterium; assembly: GCA_045631785.1. GTDB lineage: Bacteria > Bacillota > Clostridia > Oscillospirales > CAG-272 > UBA1740. Next base: position 2,348 of record JAZQVJ010000109.1, on the reverse strand, counting down.
ACGAGAACGGTGCGCCCCTCGATGTATCCCATGACCGAGGCAAGATCAACACGCGTCTGCTCGCGGCCGAGGAGGTCCTCAACGTCCACCTCCCGGAGGGACGACACCGACACCTGGCCGTTGACGAACTGATAGATGCCGGGCAGGATCTCGACCTTGCAGGAAGTCGTCAGACAAATGTCGTGGATCCTCTTGACCTCACTCTTGGCGGCCGAGGGGATGGCGATGATGATGCGCTTGATGGCGTAGCGCTCGACAAGCATCGGGATATCCGAGGTCGAGCCTGCCACGCGGACACCGCCAACGTAGGTGTTGTGCAAGGTTTCGTTGTCATCAACAAAGAATACCGGGTGAAGTGAGAGATGATCCGAGGTATGGATCTCACGGAGGATCATCGAGCCGGCGTCACCCGCACCGACGATGATCGTGCGCTCGCCGCTGGTACCCCGAAGAAGCAGCGCGTGATGCCCGAGGCGGTAGAGCCGCTTGGCCGTGCGCCCAAGGCCCGTGAAAACGAGAAGGAGGCCGCCAAGCAGGATGGCAAAGCGCCAATCGGGCATAGCGCCCGGAACGAGGAGGGTATAAGCGACGTTCAAGAAGAGGAAAAGGGCGGCACCTGCCCCCACGCGCATCGCCTCAAGGATCCCGAAGGACGAAAGCGGAATGGAATACAGGCGCAGAGCTGCGTAAATGCCGATCAGCAGAACGAGATCGTAGACCAAGAACCAGGGCTCGTCCACAAAAAGCCGGGCGAAAAAGGCCGGCCCATCCGGCATATGTAGGATCGAGGCGAGAAAGAGCGAAAGGGCGAGGCACAGGACGTCGTAAGCGGCGATCACCGTGGCGCGCCGAAGCTTGCGGGGCATCACATGGTATGGGGGAAGACTCATACAAGGATCTCCTTTTCCATAGTTAAGCGGAACCGTTCTTCGCGTATACTATTTCAGTATAACACAAAGTTATCTTTTTGGCAAGGGCTAAGTCGAGAAAAGCGTGAGTGTGGAGGAACGCTCTGCCTTTTCTTTGGTTTTCTCATCTTATTTCTTCTTTTTCAGCACTCTTCTTGACTTTGCGCGGATTTGTGCTATAATGTAGTATTAGTGAAGATTAACGCCGTTACGGCGAAGGGAGAACCTATGAAATACGATTTCGCCGCCACAGAGAAAAAGTGGCAAAAGAGATGGGACGAGGAGGGGGCCTTTCTGGCCGAGGACAAGAGCGATAAGCCGAAGTTCTACGCCCTTGTCGAATTCCCGTATCCCAGTGGCTCGGGCATGCACGTCGGTCATATCAAGGCCTACTCGGGCCTTGAGGTCATCAGCCGCAAGCGCCGGATGCAGGGCTATAACGTCCTCTTCCCCATCGGCTTTGATGCCTTTGGGCTTCCGACCGAGAACTACGCCATCAAGACGGGAACCCACCCCCGCACCGTGACTGACCGCAACATTGCGCGTTTCACCGAGCAGCTCCGCAACGTCGGCTTTTCCTTTGACTGGAGTCGCGTCGTCGATACCACCGAGGAGGACTACTACAAGTGGACGCAGTGGATCTTCCTCAAGATGTTCGATGCGGGACTCGCCTTCCGCGATCAGGCACTTGTCAACTACTGCCCCTCCTGCAAGGTGGTGCTTTCCAACGAGGACAGCCAGGGCGGTAAGTGCGACATCTGCAAGAGCGATGTTATTCAGAAGTCGAAGGACGTCTGGTATCTTCGCATCACGCGCTATGCCGACAAGCTCCTCTCGGGGCTTGACACGGTAGACTATCTGCCGAACGTGCGCCAGCAGCAGATCAACTGGATCGGCAAATCGACGGGTGCCTTTGTGAACTTCCCGCTTGAAGGGAAGGAGGACGTGCTCCGCATCTACACAACCCGCCCCGATACCCTTTTTGGCGTTACCTTCATGGTCGTGGCGCCCGAGCATCCTCTCATTGACAAGTACGCCGCCACCATCGGCAATATGGATGAGGTGACGGCCTATCGCGAGATGTGCGCCAAGAAGACCGAGTTCGAGCGCACCCAGCTCGTCAAGGATAAGACCGGCGTGCGCCTTGAGGGCTTCACCGCGAGGAACCCCATCTCGGGCGAGAGCATCCCGGTCTATATCGCCGACTACGTTATGATGGGCTACGGTACAGGTGCCATCATGGCGGTTCCTGCCCACGACGAGCGTGACTACGACTTCGCCAAGAAGTTCGGTATCGACATCATCGAGGTCATCAAGGGCGGTAACATCGAGGAACCCGCCTACACCGGCGACGGTCCCATGGTCAATTCGGACTTCCTCAACGCCTATGATAACAAGGCCGATTCCATTGCCGCCATGATCGATTGGCTGCAGGAGAAG
>JAZQVJ010000108.1:0-3229 GCA_045631785.1 Eubacteriales bacterium | reverse complement strand
CCTCGCCCCCGCCCGTCTCGGCGGCGAGCCGTTCTCTGGCTGCGATCAGGCGGGCACCGAGGCGCCTCTGACTGCGTGACACCTTCAGGGGACCGTCATCGCGGAGAAAGCGGCGGATCTCCCCGAAGATCAGGGGGACGGCATAGGTCGAGAAGGCACAGCCGCGCTCGGGATCGAAGCTGCGGATGGCCTTGAGGAGGCCGAGATTGCCGAGTCCCACAAGATCGTCGTAATCGGTGCCGCGCCCGACAAAGCGGAGGGCAATGCCCGTGACAAGACCGCCGTTTTTCTTGACGAGCTCCTCGGTGGCGGCGCGGTCGCCCGCCCGTGAACGGAGAAGCAGAGGGAGATTGTCGCTATAGCTTTTGTTTTCGTTCATTGCTGCATGTCAGGACAGGCGCTTTTTCATTGTTACCCTTGTTCCCATTCCGATCCGGCTGCGGACGGAAAGACGGTCGGTGAAGGTCTCCATGACCGAAAAGCCCATACCGCTGCGTTCTCCGTCCGTATTGGTGGTATACAAGGGCTGGCGCGCCAGCCGCACATCGGCGATGCCGCACCCGCGGTCGCGGACCGTGACCGTGATGCTTCTGTCGTCGTATAGGGCAACCGATATGTAGATAAGACCGCCCGCACCGCCGTAGGCGTGGACGATGCAGTTGGTGACCGCCTCCGAGACGGCACACTTGAGGTCGGCCAGCTCCTCGACGGTCGGATCGAGGGAGGCCGAGAAGGCACCGACGATGGCACGCGCGGCCGCCTCGTTGGCCGAGAGGGCGGGGAGAGTGACTTTCATTTCATTGATCTTATTAGCTTTCATTGCGGTCTCCTTATGAATTGACGGTAAGATTTTGAAGGCGGTCGATGCCTGCGACGGCCAGCACCTTGCGGACACGGAGCGAGGGGCTTTCAAGATGCACCTCAGCGCCCATCTCCTCGCAGAGCGCCACCCGCCCGAGGATCAGGCCGAGTCCTGAGCTGTCCATGAAGCCGACGCCCGAGAGATCCAGGACGAGGCGCCGGGGGTGATGCTTGAAGATGGCCTTGTCGATGGCCTCGCGGGCGCCCCTTGCGTTGTGATGATCGATCTCTCCCGCAAGGGTAGCGGTAAGCTCACCGTTTTCCGCACGGAGTGTGACCGTAAGCGTTTCCTTTTCCATAACTTCCTCCTTGGTTAAGAACAGCTTCAGTATAGCGCGGGGGGCATCGGGAATTTTGTCAAAAGACGGAGGCCGCGAAAAAATTTTTGGCGTTCTCTACTGTTGACTTTTTCCTGACTATATGATAGAATTATGCTACTACACCATTCCCCTGTGGGGAGAGCAAAGAAACCTTTGAACGGAGAACCGAAATTATGAAAAAGAGCAGACTGGTCTTATTCGTTGTGTTTGCCTTGCTGGCGGTGACACTGGCCGTCTCCCTGGCCTCGTGCGGCGACGGTGACGGTGACCTGACGACGACAACGGCGGCATCTACGACAACGGCGGCACCTACGACAACGACAACGCCCACGACGACGGCGGTGCCCGAATACACGGCGACCTTTGAGTACGATGATCCGACGACCGACACGAAGGAAAGCACGAAGGTTGGCGATCCCGTCACCTTCAAGAGGGGCGACACTGTGCTCGATCCTGCCAAGATCCCCGCCGTTCCCGAGATCGCCGGCTACGTCGGTGAGTGGGAGAGCTACTATCTCCCTGCGGGCAATGTTACGATCAGGGCGGTCTATACCTCGCTCACCAAGGGGAGCGACGGGCTGGTCTATGAGAAGAATGCCGCCGGCACGGCGTATACCGTGATCGGCTATATCGGGCGCCTCACGCAGGTCGTGATCCCTGCTTCCTACAAGGCGACCGGCGATTCGGCTGCTCTGCCTGTGACCGCGATCGGCGAGCTGGCCTTCCGTGGTAAGGCTCTTGTGGGGCTCTATCTTCCCGCTTCGGTGACCGAGATCGGCGCGCACGCCTTCTCGCAATGCACCGCCCTGACGACGCTGTCCTTCTCCGAAAGCGCAGGCCTTAAGAAGATCGGCGATTACGCCTTCTTCGGTTGCGAGAGCCTCAAGAGCCTCGCTCTCCCCACAGCGACGACCGAGATCGGTGCTTACGCCTTTGGCGAGTGTGTCGAGCTTGCGGCGCTCACCTTCCCTGCGGATTCGGCGATCGTGAAGATCGGCAAGGGCGCCTTCTCCTCCTGCACCTCGCTCACCTCGCTGGAGATCCCCACGCCCACGGCCCCAAGAAGCATCAGGCTGGATGCCTACGCCTTCCTTGGCTGCTCCGCGCTGAAAACTCTTACGCTCCCCGGCTCGGTGACCTCCGAGAACATCTATACCGTCTTCTTCGGCTGTACCGCGATCGAGGAGGTTACCTGCTCGGTCGATTGGCTGGCTGCGATCCCGAAGGAGAGCCTGACGGCGGCGGTAGTGAACGCCGGCGCGACTCTCACCGATACGGCACTGGCCGGCGCCCGCAGCCTTATCTCGCTTGACCTTACCTCGGTGGTGACTGCCATTGATGCCAACGCCTTCCGCGATTGCGTGTCGCTTTCCACGATCGTGGCGACGGGTAACACCGAATTCACGGTCAAGGGCGGTCTTCTCGTGCAGGGTGCGCTCCTGATCTTCGCCCCTGTTACCACGACCGGTACGGTGGATCTTACCGGCATCACTGCCATCGGCAACTACGCCTTTTACGGCTGTGCCGGCATCACCGCGATCGATCTCTCGGGCATCAGCGCCATCGGCGACTACGCCTTTTACGGCTGCTCGGGCATCGAGGCACTGGCGATCCCCGCGGGATGCACGGTCGGCAAGAACGCCTTTGAGGATTGCACGGGCATCACGATGCTGAAGGTTGCCGCGGATTGCACGGTGGGCACGGGTGCCTTCCTCGGCTGTGATAGCGTTCATTCCGCGATGCTTCCCACCTCGGCCCTCGCCTCTCTCCCGAAGGAGGGGCTTGTGAACGTCCATATCAACGCCGGCGATACCATTGCAAGGCGTGCCTTCTACGGTCAGTCCAATCTCGAGCGCGTGATCCTTTCGGCCTCGGTGACGAAGGTGGGGCAGAATGCCTTCTTCGGCTGTCAGGCCGCCATCTTCTGCGACTTCGCGTCCACTGCGGTGACCGACGGCTTTGCCGAGGGCTGGAGTGGCGACTGCACCGTCTATTATGAAGGCGAGTGGTCGGTCGATGCGGGCGGTATCCCCTCGCCGAACACTCCC
>JAZQVJ010000107.1:0-10138 GCA_045631785.1 Eubacteriales bacterium | reverse complement strand
CAAGCTCGTTGAGCCAGCCGTTGATGCCGCCCGAAAGGTTGATATAGCCGCCCGCCTCGGAGGTGCCCATGGCAATGCCGAGCACGCCGTTCTCGCCAAGCGACATGCTGCCGGCAAGTGCCGTCACGTCACCGTCATTCGCCACCTCAATGGGGGCGCCGATCTCCTTGGCAGCGTTCAGATAGATATCCTTCACATGAGCGTTGAAATCGTCCTTGGGGATCAGGCGGAAGAGGCTGGCCAGCATGGCGCGGTTATTGACATAGATGCCGGCGCTCGAAACGCCGATCGCATCAACGCGCGGCATTTTGGAGGCGGCCGACTTCATCGCGGCCACGATGCCGTCATAATGGTAATGCCAATCGGCCGTGGTCTTCGGATGCCAGACGACCTCCTCACTGTACACGGTCTCCCCGTCGATGACGGCGCTGACCTTGCGGTCGCTCCCACCGGCATCAAAGCCGATGCGGCAGCCGTCAAGATGGCCGCCGAGCTGAATGTTCTTCTCGGTGGTGGAGGGGACCTCCTCCTCGGTCGCGCACGCCACGATCTCAAAGGGCGCCTCGTACACTCCCGCCATCATCTCGGCATCCTTCTGCCGGACTCCTCCGGGCGCGTACTCGCGGCGCATTCTCTCGATGAGGGCATCGGGCGCATAGAGATGGATCTTATGACCGCCGATCACCCAGAGCAGCGCCTTGGCAAGGCGCTCGACCACGCGGTAATTCTCATCCTCGTGTCCCTCGGCAAAAATATCAAGGGTATAGGCGTAGGCGTTGCCGGCACCCGTGACCGCGATCTTGGCGGTGCGGGCTTTGCCACTCTCGGCCACCGCCTTTTTGAAGCTCTCGAGCTCTACGATAAACGGGCGGTAATGCTTGTCAAGTGTCGGTTTGAATTTCATGTTTTTGTTCCCTTTCGTTCGGTAATTCGGGTCTTATGCTAATATTTTATCACCGCGCGCGGCGCCCTGTCAACGAAAATCCGATTTTTTAGCCGATTTTACATTTTCGCGAAAGAAAATGCGCGACCGCTTTTTGATTGACAAAATCGGAGGAGGGCGGTATAATGATAAGGAAAGCTATTCTCTTTCGGAAGGAAGTGTAACTATGCCCGGAATCTACCCCTCGATGGAGGCCCTGATCGGGAGAACGCCGATGCTCGCGCTCTCGCGCTTTTCGGCGACGGCGGGACTCTCCTGCCGCCTGGTTGCCAAGCTGGAGGCCGGGAACCCGGCCGGCTCGGCCAAGGACCGCGTGGCCCTTGCCATGATCGAGGAGGCCGAGCGCCGCGGCCTGCTTACCCCCGGTGCGACCGTCATTGAACCGACCTCGGGGAACACCGGCATCGGCCTTTGTGCCGTTTGTGCCGCGCGCGGCTATCGTGCCGTGATCGTGATGCCCGACTCAATGTCGATCGAGAGGCGGCGCCTCATGCGCGCCTACGGTGCCGAGGTAGTGCTGACTCCGGGTGCGCTCGGGATGCGCGGTGCTATTGCCCGCGCCGAGGAGATCGCCGCCGCAGCTCCCGGCTCCTTCCTCCCCTCACAGTTTGAAAATCCCGAGAACCCGAACGTCCATTACCGCACGACCGGCCCCGAGATCCTTGCGGATACCGACGGATGCGTTGACCTTTTGGTGGCCGGTGTCGGCACGGGCGGAACGTTCACGGGCATCGGCCGCTATCTGAAGGAGCATCTCCCCGCTGTACGCATCGTCGGTGTTGAGCCGGCAGGATCGCCCGTTCTCTCGGGCGGTGAAGCCGGACCGCACGGTCTTCAGGGCATCGGCGCCGGCTTTATCCCCAAAACCCTTGACCGCACGGTGCTTGACGAGGTCGTGACGGTCACGGACGAGGAGGCCACGGCGGCCGCCCATCGCCTTGCCGCCACCGAGGGCATCCTCTGCGGCATTTCGGGCGGCGCGGCACTCGCGGCCGCCGAGCGCCTTGCTGTGCGCCCCGAGAACGCGGGTAAGACCATCGTCCTCGTTCTGCCCGATACGGGCGAGCGCTATCTTTCATCCCTTTATGCTTTTGACTAAGGAGCTGCTATGAACCACGAGCTGATCAATACCACTGCCGAAGCGCTTTTTGCCGCCGAGGAGGAGGGCCCCTCCTATCTTGGCCTCCGCGAGAGCATCCCCCACCTGATCCACGATCTCCTGGCCGCCCTCTTCCCGCGCCATATCGGCACCCCCGCCGAGGACGGTGCCGCCCTGCGCCGCGAGCGCCTGACGGCGGCACGGGCCACCCTTCTCACGGCACTCGCCTACGTCCTGCCGGAGGGTGAGGATGCCGAGGCGATCGCTGACGGCTTTCTCGCGGAGCTGCCCGCCATCCTGCGTGTCCTCAAGACCGATATCCTTGCCGCCTATCAGGGGGACCCTGCGGCGCGCCATACCGACGAGATCATTCTCTGCTATCCCGCCTTTACTGCCATCAGCACCTTCCGCCTGGCACACGCCCTGTTCCTGCGAGGCGTTCCGATCCTGCCGCGTATGATGACCGAATACGCCCACGAGCGCACCGGCGTTGATATCCATCCCGGCGCCACGATCGGCGACTACTTCTTCATCGACCACGGCACGGGCGTTGTCATCGGTGAAACTGCGACAATCGGCGAACACGTCACCCTCTATCAGAACGTCACCCTCGGTGCCAAGAACTTTGAGGTGGGACCGGACGGCACCCTCGTCAAGGGCATCAAGCGCCATCCCGACATCGGGAATCACGTGGTTATCTACGCGGGGGCCACCATCCTCGGTGGGCGCACCGTGATCGGCGATCACGCCGTTGTCGGCGGTAACGTGTGGCTGACACATTCGCTCGGTGCGGGCGAGACCATCGTCACCCGCCCCGCCAACGAGAAAAAGGGGACCCCTGCCCTACCGCAATGACCGGTCTCTTTTTCCCCTTTTGCGAAGCGCGAGGGAACCGATTGTAAAGAAAACTTAACTCTCTCAAGCGGAGAGGAGCTGCGGCTCCTTTCCGTTTTTTCTTCCCGAGCCGAGGGAACGGCGCCCGAGGTGTGCCTTGTGTGTTCGGGGTGGGCGGTCAAAATCCCCTTTGTTTTCAAGGAATTTCTGCTTCTCTACTCCCCGTAGAGCCGCTGCTTTGAAATTCTACTCGTCGCGACCGAAAGTCGAGAGTGAAAAAGCCGCACCGTTTCTTGTCACGGATGCGGGCGAGAGATATAATAGAAGCATCTGCGGCGGTGACTGCACCGCCCACAAACAGAAAGGACGATACCATGCAAGACCATCGCATTATCCCTATCTTCTTCGCCACCGACGACGGCTATGCCCCCGCCCTTGGCGTGACGCTGGAATCAATGCTTGCCACCGTCTCCCCCACGCGCGAGCTTCGCATCTTCGTGCTGACGCTGGGGCTTTCCGAGGAAAACCGCGAGAATCTTACCCGCACGGTCAACGGGCGCGCTGCGCTCACCTTTGTAGATATGAAGGAAAGGATCGCCCCGCTTGCCGACCGCCTTGTTCTGCGCGATTACTATTCGAGCGCGACCTACTTCCGTCTGTTTATCAGCGAGCTGTTCCCCGAGTACGACAAGGCGCTCTATCTTGACTGCGACATCGTTTTCACCGAGGACGTGGCCACCCTGTACGACACCCCGATCGAGGACGCCTACGTGGCTGCCGTCCCCGAGGACGTGATGGCGCTTGTTGACGTGCTCGGCCGTTACGTTGAGCACGTGCTCGACATCCCGCGCAAGGAATACTTCAACGCCGGCGTGCTTGTCATGAACCTTAAGAAGTTCCGCGAGGAGGATATCCTCGGCAGGTTTCTCTCACTGCTTTCGCGCCGCCGCTTCGTCGTGACGCAGGATCAGGATTATCTGAACGTTCTCTGCCGCGGGGCCGTCCGCTTTTTGCCCGCCTCGTGGAATACCTCGCCCCTCATCCCGGAGGGGGACACGCCCCCTTCGCTCATCCACTACAAGCTTGACCGCAAGCCCTGGCATTACGGTGACGTCAATTTCGGGAGGTACTTCTGGCAGTATGCCGAGCGCACCCCCTTCGCTGCGCGCCTCCGCGCCGAGCTTGACGGCTACGACGAGGAGCGTGTGGCCCGCGACCGGCTGTCGTACCAAAATCTTGTGAAGCTGGCGAAGAGCGAAATTCGTGAGGAACGAGCGCGCAAGCTGCGCGCGTCCCTTGCGGCGCTGAAGATCACCGCCATCCTCTCGGCCGTCAAGCGGTGCGCGGGGTTCCTATGAACGAAATGAAAGCACCCGAGCGCGCGCCCGACCGCCTGGCCGTCCTCGCGCGGATCGCCGACTACGAGGCGCGCGGACTCTTTGATCTTGACGTGGAGGACGATCCGCCCACCGTTCCCCTCGACTACGAGAAGGTCGATTTCCTCGGTAAAAAATGGACGACGAGGATGGCCACACGCATCGCCAACCGCGTGGCCGTCCATCACTATGAGAAAATGATCCGCCGTGGCACCTTCCGCATTGCAGAGGTGCGCGGCCTTGAGAACTTCACCTCGGTCACGGGGGGCGCCGTTCTGACCTCGAACCACTTCTCGGCGCTCGACAATTACGCCGTCTGGCGGGCGGTGCGCGAGTGCTTTGGCAAGCGGCGGCTCTATAAGATCATCCGCGAGGGCAACTACACCTCCTTCCCGGGGCTCTACGGCTACCTCTTCCGCCATTGCAACACCCTACCCCTGGCCAGCACACCGCGCGGCCTCCGCGCCGTGATGCGTGCCGCGGACACGCTTCTTCGCCGCGGCGAAAAGATCCTCATCTATCCGGAGCAGGCGATGTGGTGGAATTACAAAAAGCCGCGGCCCTGCAAGCCGGGGGCGTACTACATGGCCGTGCGCGCCGGGGTACCCGTCATCCCCTTCTTCCTGACGCTCCGTGACTCGGACGACATCGGGGCCGACGGCTTCCCTATCGTCGAGCATACCGTGCATATCCTCCCGCCGATCTACCCACGGACCGATCTTGCACCGCGCGAGGCTGCCGAGGAGATGGCCAAGGAGAATTACGCCGCCTGGTGCCACACCTACGAAACCGTTTACGGGCATCCCGTATCCTACACCTGAAAGGAGGACGCCATGATCTACCTCCTCACGATCCTGAGTGCGATGGCTGTCATCGCCGCCCTCAATCTTCTCTTCCCCGCTGAGGGGCTGACCGCCCTGCCCGTCTTCACCTACGTCACGGTCCTGACCGTGGCCGTCATTGCGATCGACGGAGTGGTGGCCTTCCTCATCCGCCGCCTGCCCGAGGCGTGGTTCTCCCCCGAGGGGCGGCTCTTTGCCGTCGGACGGCGTGAGAGCGCCTTCTACCGTAGGATCGGCGTCAAGCATTGGAAGGACATTGTTCCCGATCTTGGGTGCTTTACAAAATTCCCGAAGAAGAATCTCGCCTCCCCCACCGATGCCGCCTATACCGAGCGGTATCTCCTTGAGGCGGCCTACGGCATCGTGATCCACGCCGTAAACGTCATTGACGGCCTTCTGATCCTGCCGATCTTCCCCGAGGTGGCCCTGCGCATCGCGCTCCCCGTGGCCATCGTCAACGCCGTCCTGAGCGTCCTCCCCGTGTTCGTTTTGCGCTCAAACCTCCCCCTGCTTTTACGACTTCACCGACACAACAAGAAGCGCTGCCCCAACGCCGAAAGCAACACCGACTACATAAATAATGCAAAGGAGTGTTTACATTCATGACCTTCAAAAACAGAAAGAAGAACTACCCCCTCTACGAAACGACGATTTTTGCCGACTTCCGCGAGATGACCGAGAACGTGGCCGAGCGCTATCCCGACCGCGTGGCCTTCCGCTTTAAGCGCGACCCGCGCGAGAAGGTCGCCTCCGGCATCACCTTCCGCGAATGCCGCGACTATGTGCGCGCGCTCGCGACCGAGCTGCACTCGATGGATCTTGTCGGCAAGCGCATTGCCATCGTTGGGCCTGCCTCTGTCGAGTGGTTCCTCTCCTATACCGCCATTATGTGCGTCGGCGCCGTGACCGTGCCGATCGACAAGGATCTGCCCGTCGCCGACATGGCCTCGATCATTGCGACCGCCGGGTGCGAATACGTCTTCTTCGGTGCCGATTGCGAGGCGAAGCTCCGTGAGGTCGCCGCCGAGGCGCCCGTCCTCACCCACTTCATCTCGATGGCGGGTGATGCCGAGGGTGCCACGACCGTCGAGGCCCTCCGCGATGGGGGACAGGCAAGGATGGATGCCGGCGATCGCTCCTACTTCGATTACGAGATCGACAAAAAGGCCCTCGCCTCGATCGTCTTTACCTCGGGCACGACGGGTAAGGGCAAGGGCGTTATGCTCTCGCTTGAGAACATCTGCTCGGATATGCAGCAGGGCATGTACAACTTCAATATCACCGAGCGCACGCTCTTTGCTCTGCCGCCGCACCACACCTTCGGCTCGACGGTCAACTTCGTCGGTCACTTCGCCCAGGGGTGCGAGGTCTACATCTCGTCGGGGCTCCGTTATATTATGGATGAGCTCAAGACCTTCAAGCCGACGCACCTCATTCTCGTTCCTCTCTTTGTGGAAACCTTCTACAAGCGTATCATGGCCGCCGCCGAGAAGTCGGGGCAGCTGCCTAAGCTCAAGAAGGGGCTCAAGATCTCGGGCGCGCTCCGCCACGTTGGCATTGACCTGCGCGAGAAGCTCTTCGGCAAGTCGGTGCTCTCGAACTTCGGCGGTGAGCTCAAGATGATCATCTCGGGCGGTGCCGCGCTCAACCAGTCGATCATCGACTTCTTTGAGGGCATCGGCGTCGTCATTCTAAACGGCTACGGCATTACCGAGTGCGCGCCCCTCATCTCCTGCAACCGCAACGAGTGCCGCAAGGCGGGCTCGGTCGGCCTCCCCATCATCGGCGGTGAGATCAAGATCGACAACCCGAACGAAAAGGGCGAGGGCGAGATCTGCTACCGCGGCCCGAACGTGATGCTCGGCTACTTCGAGAACGAGGAGGCCACGAAGGAGGTCATCGACGGGGAGGGCTTCTTCCACACCGGTGACATCGGCTACGTCAAGATGATCGACGGCGACCAGTGGCTCTATATCACCGGCCGCATCAAGAACCTCATCATCCTCTCGAACGGCAAGAACGTCTACCCCGAGGAGCTGGAGTGCGATATCCAGGGCGTGCCCTTTGTCAACGAGGTGGTCGTCTATCAGGGCGTGTCCAAGACCTCGCCCGATACCGAGCTGATCGTTGCCGAGATCTTCCCCGATTACGAGAATATGGCCGCCAAGGGCGTCGAGGATCCCGAGGCCTTCTTCAACGAGGAGATCAAGAAGATCAACGCAAAGAACGCACCCTACAAGGCCATCGGCCGCGTTAAGCTCCGCAAAGAGGAATTTCCGAAGAATACCTCGCGCAAGATCACTCGCTTCAAGATCGACAAGACCATCGACTGAGTGTGACAAAAGAAAAACCGAAGGAGAACCGTTTCTCCTTCGGTTTTTTGTTGCTTTTTGGTTGATTTGTGTTTTTTGGGGCTGTTTTTTGGAGTTTTTTGAAAAAGTTAGAGGATGATGTGACTTTATGGCGTAGAATGGGGAATACCAGCCTCCCTCCGGGAGGGAGGGGGACCGCTTGTGGTGGAAGGAGCCCGCATATGTAAAAACTGCAAAAGGTAGCATCTTCGCCATCGTTTCTACCGCAGGCTCCCCCCTTTAATTCCCCCCGCGACGCTTCGCTCTGCGCAACTCAACTAACCAAAAATCCGCCCTATCGGTTGATTTTTGGAGTTTCGTTTGCCCGGAGGGGGGCTAATAAAAAAACCGCCACGGGGGGCGGTTTTTGTTTGCCGCCGTTGGCGGCATTGTATGAAAAACGCCTATGGCGTTTTTCACTTCCCACACTTTTTGTCAAAGGCAGGGTTGCAGGCGTAGAAGTTCCGGGAGTCGAGGCGATCCTGCGTGGAGCGAAGCGCTTCGGCGAAGCGCTGGTAGTGGACGATCTCGCGCTCGCGGAGGAACTTCAGGGGATCGCGGACGTCGGGATCGTCGATCATGCGGAGCAGGTTGTCGTAGGTCACGCGCGCCTTCTGCTCGGCGGCGAGGTCCTCGTTGAGGTCGGCGATGACGTCACCCTTGACGCCGATATACTTGGCGTCAAACGGCACGCCCGAGGCGGCCTGTGGGTAGACGCCCACGGTATGATCGGTGAAATAGGCATCAAAGCCGGCGGTGCGGATGTCGTCCTCCGAGAGGTTTCTGGTGAGCTGATGGATGATCGCCGAGATCATCTCAAGGTGCGCGAGCTCCTCAGTGCCGACGTCGGTGAGCGTGCCGATGACGTCACGGTAGGGCATCGAATAGCGCTGGCTGAGGTAGCGAGAGGAGGCAGCAAGCTCGCCGTCCGGTCCGCCGGCCTGGCTTATGATCATCGCGGCGTACTTCGGATTCGGATTTTTGATCTTAACAGGGTATTGGAGCTTTTTCTCATAGATCCACATAGTCAGCCCTCACTTTCCCACGGCCAGGGGGTTTCAACCCAATCCCAGCCGTTCTTGGCGGTGGCACCCATCACGGTCAGGGGGCCGTACATTGTTTCGTATGCCTCGGTCTTTTGGCGAAGCTCGTCGCGCACACGGCGGAAGTAGGCGAGCGCCTCGGCACACTCGGGGTAGGAATCCAGGTAGAGGTTGGTCTCCACCAGGGCGAACGAAAGGGCGCGGATCTCGGAAAGCAGCTTATCCTTCGCGTTCATCGGCGACCACCTCCTGTAAACGGCATATCAAGCTCGCGGAAGATCGTCCCGCGTGCGTGCCCCTCGGCGGCCTCGTACATCTCGTGGAAGCGCTGGGGCTTGGCATAGACCATGGCAAGGCTCGGCATGCATCGGCACGCACCGCCGCCGCAGGCGTTGCCCATCCCGCCGTCACACCCACAGCCCTCAGGCTCCGACATCGGGGGGCGAGGCGGCTGCGGGCGCTGAGGCTGGGGTGCCGGCTGAGGACGCTGAGGCTGCGGACGCTGCGGCTGGGGTGCCGGCTGCGTGCGCGGTGCCACAGAGGGCGCAGGGGAGAAGACCGCAACCGTCTCCTCCACCACAGGCGCCGATGCCCGATCGCGGGCGGTCATATAAGCATCGTAAAGGTTCATGGCTCTTCCTTATTGATTGTATTGAGAGTTTCCCCTCACGCTTATCCTATGCACCGCCCCCCGGCGCGGTGAACGAATTTTGTCGAAGCGAGGCTCGCGCAGGAAGGACTGCATAAAAGCCCCCTGCAAGGGAAAAAATAGGGGCGAACACCAAAAAGAGAGGAATGATACCAAAATGAAGAAAACACTCTTACTCTGCCTTGCTGCCCTGATGCTTCTTGCCGCCTCGGCCATCACGGCCTCGGCCACCGGCCTACTCACGGATGCACTCACCGTGATGGCGGAGGACGTCACGATGATCAAGGGCGCCGTCGCCGGGGACACCGTCCGCTTTTCGGCGGCCGACTTCAAGCAGGCGATGGGCATCCGCCGCTTTGACGCCATCACCCTGACCTCGCTCCCCCCGAAGGAAGCCGGCACGCTCTACTTTGGCGGCGAGGACGTCGCCGTGGGCGTCACGGTGCCGCGCGAGTCGCTCTCCGGCCTGACCTTTGTTCCGGCCGATGAGAAGGTGACTGAGGCCGCCTTCACCTTCACCTGCGATGCCTACGCGGGGGGTGCTGAGATCGCCTGCACCATCCGCTTTGCCGAAAAGCTGAACGTAGCCCCCACCGTCAGTGACGTGGCCGCCTCACGCCTTGTCAGCACCTATCGCGGTCTTTCGGCCGAGGGAACGCTCTGCGCTACCGATCCCGAGGGCGATCCCATCGAGTTTATCGTGATCGAATACCCCGAAAACGGCACGCTTACGATGCTCGACGCCTCGACCGGCGACTTCCGCTATACGCCGACCGACGGCTACACGGGCAAGGATGAGTTCACCTTTGTCGTGCGCGATATCTACGGCAACTATACCGCCCCCGCCACTGTCAGCGTGCGTGTTGAGAAGCGCGAAAGCGACCTCGACTACGCCGACCTTGAGGCAAGCGCCGTCTTTCTCCCTGCCCTGGTCCTCGCCGAGAACAACATCATGCTCGGTACTCTCGAGGGGGATCATATGTTCTTCTACCCCGAGGAGG
>JAZQVJ010000106.1:0-1265 GCA_045631785.1 Eubacteriales bacterium | reverse complement strand
CTTTCGCTTTCACCGAGGGGGTAATCGCGCGCTCCCTCGGGCGAAAGCTCAAGGATGCGCGTAGCCACACGGTCAATAAAGTAGCGGTCGTGGGATACGGCGAGGATAGTACCGGGGAAGTCGTCGAGCGCCGCCTCCAGTGCCTCGCGTGAGGCAATGTCAAGGTGGTTGGTGGGCTCGTCAAGGACAAGCAGGTTGACACTCCGCAGGATCAGCTTGCAAAGCGTCAGCCGTGCGCGTTCACCGCCCGAAAGGTCGCCGACACGCTTGAAGACGTCGTCCCCTGTGAAAAGAAAGGAGGCGAGTGCCGTTCGCAGCTCGGTGTTGGTCATAGCGGGGTAGGTAGCCGCCAGCTCATCAAGGACCGAGCTATCCTCCGAGAGGCGGCGGTTTTCCTGATCGTAATAGCCGATCTCTACGTTGTAGCCGAAGTCAATGCGGCCCGAGGTGCGCTCAAGACCGCCGACGAGGAGCTTCATCAGGGTGGATTTTCCGCACCCGTTATCACCGAGGAAGAGGATGCGCTCGCCGCGGCGGACGGCAAAGGACAGGTCTGAGAAAAGGGGCGCGCCCCCGGGGTAGGCAAAGGTAAGCCTGCGTACCGAAAGCACCTCCTCCCCCGAGCTCTCACTCTGGAAGGCAAGACGGATGCCCTTCTCGGGGGCCTTGACCGCCTCGACCTTATCCATGCGGTCGAGCTGCTTTTGCTTGGCGCGGATCGTAACGAAGTTGTGCGCCTGGCCGCACCGCCGCTGGAATTCGATATTGGCCTCGATCCTCGCGATCTCCTTCTTTTGCTCCTTGTAGCGCCGCGTCTGCGAAGCGATCTCCTCGGCCTCAAGCAGGCGGTACTTGCTGTAATTGCCGGGGAAAAGACGCGCCGCCCCCCTTGAAAGGAGCAGTGTCTTATTGGTCACGCGGTCAAGGAAGTAACGGTCGTGCGAGATGACAAGGACCGTCTTCTTGTAAGCAGCCAAGAATTCCTCCAGCCATTCAAGCGCCGAGGCATCAAGGTGGTTGGTGGGCTCGTCGAGGAGAAGGATGTCGGGCTCGGTCACCACAAGGCGCGAAAGGACAAGCCGTGTAGCCTGGCCCCCCGAGAGGGTAGAGATCGGGCGAGTCAGCTCGTCCTCGGTAAAGCCCATCCTGAGGAGGGTGCTGCGGCAACGGCCGCGCACGGCACCGCCCTCGGCTTCGCGATAGCGGGGGTGCGCCCCCCCAAGGGCGGCACGCCTTTTGGCATCCGTGCCGGGGCCGCCGCCGGT
>JAZQVJ010000105.1:0-1978 GCA_045631785.1 Eubacteriales bacterium | reverse complement strand
CTCGACTCCCGTGCCGGACGCCGCCTCGTAGTCACGGTACATGTTTTCAAGATACGCGAAGCTGTGGGGCGAGATTTCGGACGGCTCGCCCGAAAAATCGACGCCGCCCATCTCCGAATATATTTTTGTGTAAACAGAACTTTGCGCCACGAGCATCACCCCCAGGAAAGAACGTCACGGAAGGGGGAGAGGCTCTCCCTCTGCGGTGCGATCACCGCCAAGCCCTCGCGGAACCGCCCAAGGTAAAAGGCCGCCTTGTCGGGATCGTCATCCAGCAAGACGTAGGCCGCACAAAAGAGGGGAAGGAGCGCTGCCTCCTCGGCAGTGAGAGGGATCTCCCCCTCGGTCGGAATAGAGAGGCGCTTGCGGTAGGAAAGTCGCAGGCAGGCGTCCTCGGGGAGCATCACGCGGAGGGTTCCTCCTTCGAGGGTATACTCGCTCTCTGCCCCCTCGCAGAGGGGCCTGCCGCCTTCAAGCCGAGGCGGCTCGCAAAGCTCGAGATAGTCGGGGAAGAGTGTATCGAGGGGATACTCACGCACACCGCTTGGCGAGCGCGGCGGCTGATCGGCCGCATAGGGAGCCGCGTAAACGGCAAGCATCGGCACGCGGAAGCCGCGCACTCCGTTCAGGATGCACTCGACCGTCCCCTCGCCCTCAGGCAGGGCGTCGGTCGTGACCGTGACTCGTCCCGGGATGCTCGCCGGAGAGAGGGCCAGATGGCCCTCCCCACGGCGGAAGCTGACCTGCCCCGTCCCCAAGGTTTCGAGATAAAAGGAGGCACCGGCAGGGAGCGAAAACCTTTTCTCACCCTCGATCTCCTCAAGAAGACTCATGCGGAAAAGGGGGCGCTCCAAAAGATGCCAAAGGGTGACTGTAGCCACGCGCGGCCGCACCGCCGATATCTCGCTGAGCGCGCGCTCGGCGGCATCGAGGAGGAGGTCACGCCCATCCTCGATCGAAGGGGCAAACCCCAACCGCGCGACGGCGCCCTCAAGCTCAGCAACCGTCATAGCGGACCTCCTTAGGCGAGGGCGGTCGCCCCGTCAACGCTGTTAGCGCCGACGGCAAGGAGGATGTGCTTGTAGGTACCGAAGCCAACGCCGAAGCGGCAGCGGCCGCACCACATATAGTTACCGGTGTGGTTGTCCACCCAGTTCGAGACGGTGAGAGGAACGCGGTTGTAGAACATATTGCCGCCAAGGTTCTTGTTGGCCTCGCTCGACATGATCATCACGGGGTCGTCGACCGTCTGCCAGTCGGGCATCACCACGATGTTCCAGTTGCCGTACTGGAGGTTGATGTCGTTATAGCCGTTGCCGAGCGCCCCCTCCGAGCCACATACCTTCTTGACGATCATCTCGGCCTTCGGGCGGTTGCCGGGCAGGATGATGGTGTCGGCGGTGTAGCCAAGGACCTCACCGTTCTCGTCCTTCATGTTACGGAGCTTCGAGGAAAGCTCGCCGAGCGCCTCCTCAAAGACACTCGTTGAGTCAAAGATATTGCCGCAGTAGTAGTTCGACTGGGTACCGGTCTTACCGGTGCCGCCCCACTTGTGCGTAGAGGAAAAGAGGGGCTTTCCGTCGGGTGCGGTCAGGTCGAGAGAGGCCTTCCCGAAGGTGCCGGCCGTGGAGGTACCGTTGGCAAGCACGTACTCGCAGATCTTATGGCGAGTTTTATAGTAGGCACGGGTGAAGTTCTCGGCACGGCGCTTGGCATCGGAGGCCACGCCGTAATTGGCATCCTCCATCATTTCGGCGGTGATGGCGAATTCCTTCATGAACTGAATGTGCTCGATGAATTTCGAATAGGTTTCCTGCATGGTGTCGGCTTCAGCCGCCGCACCCTCTTCTGTTGCACGGAAAACGTTGAATTCGTTGTGGCCGATGATGGTTTCGCCGAAGCGGTCGGATTTTTCAACGTTGAAGAGCCAGTCGCGCACGCCGCCCTGCTTTGTGAGAAGGTCGCTTTCGTGCTCAAT
>JAZQVJ010000104.1:0-8019 GCA_045631785.1 Eubacteriales bacterium | reverse complement strand
AAGCGGTTCTTTCCTCACGCAACAAAAAGAAGATCGTGGAAATGCAACGGCTCCTCGGTGAGCGTATTGAGGGGATCGAGCTGCTTTCGCTCGATGATGTGGGCATTTCCGGCGATGCCGAGGAGACAGGGGAGACCTTTGAAGAAAACGCATTGATCAAGGCGCGCTTCGGCGCGGCGCCCGGACGGTATTCCTTTGCCGATGACTCAGGGCTTGAGGTCGATGCGCTTGACGGACGCCCCGGGGTATACTCGGCGCGGTATGCCGGTGAACCCTGCAACGATGAAAGAAACAACGAGCGCCTGCTTTCCGAGATGGCGTCGGTCGGTGCAGAGAAGCGCACCGCGCGGTACGTATCGGTCATTGCCTGTGTATGTCCCGATGGCCGCGAATTCACAGCGCGAGGCACCTGTGAGGGCGTGATCCTTACGGTACCCCGCGGGAACGGCGGCTTCGGTTACGATCCCCTTTTCTTCGTGCCGGAGCTTGATAAGACCTTTGCCGAGGTTACGGCTGAGGAAAAGGATGCCGTCAGTCATCGCGGTAAAGCGATCCGCGCCTTCCTTGACCTTTATGCCGAAAAGATTGTTGAGGTGTCATATGCTGACAAGTAAACAGCGCGCTTATCTGCGCTCGCTCGCCCATAGCCTCTCCCCCATTTTTCAGGTGGGGAAGAGTGGCATCGGGGAAGAGCTTTGTATCGGAATTGCGAACGCCCTGGAGGCCCGCGAGCTTATCAAGGTGCATGCTCTTGAGAATTCTCCGTACACCGCCCGTGAGGCGGCCGAGGAGTTGGCCGCACGCGTCGGCGCGGAGGTGGTCGCCGTCGTTGGCTCCAAGTTCGTTCTTTATCGGGAATCTGAGGAAAAAAAGCAGATCGATCTACCATGATGAAGAAAGAAACCTTTGCCGTTTTCGGCGGTGCCTTTTCTCCGCCGCATCGGGGACATATCCGTGCGGCGGAAGCCTTTTTCCGCGCGGTAGAGCCGGAAAGGCTTCTGATCCTACCGTCGTCGGTATCGCCGCACAAGGCCCCGGTCGACGGAGCCTGTGACAGTGACCGTCTTGCGATGTGCCGACTTGCGTTTTCGCATATCCCGCGCACCGAGGTATCGGACATGGAATACAGGCGCCCCGGAAAAAGCTATACGGTTCTTACGCTCAGGGAGCTTTCTCAAAAGGGCCGTCGCCTTGTGCTGCTGGTGGGGACCGATATGTTTCTGACGCTTGATACGTGGCACTGCGCCGAGGAGGTCTTCAGGCTGGCCGATATTGCCGTGATCCGCCGGGAGGACGAGAGCGAAACACATCATGCGATCAAGGCGCAGGCAGAGCAGTACAAGGAGCGCTACGGAGCCCGCATTCTCACCATTGACGCGTCCCCCTTGACCGTCTCCTCGACCGAGGTGCGAGGCATCCTGAAAAGTGGCGGTGATACCGCCGATCTCCTTACCCCCGAGGTGGCGGAATATATAAAGGAACGGCGGTTGTATCGCGAATGACGGAGGAACGCTTTTTGAGGCTGCGGACAATGCTGTCCGAGCGTATCGGATCGCGGCGCTTTACCCACACGTTGGGGGTGGAAAGCGCGATCATTGAGCTTGGCGAGCTGTATTTACCCAACGACATCCGGCGCTTGCGGATCGCAGCACTTTTGCATGACGTGACGAAGGAATGGTCACCCGAGGCGCAGATCGAATACTGCGAAAAGAATGGGATCCCTTTGTCGCCCGAGGAACGCGCGGTTCCGCGCATTTTGCATGCAAAGACGGGGGCCGCTTGCGCGTGCCGTGAGTTCCCCTCGTTGACCGATCCCGGGATCGCCGCGGCCATCGAGCGCCATACCACGGGATGCCGTGAGATGACGGTGTTCGATGAGCTTCTCTATCTTGCCGATTATATTGAGCCGACACGCACCTATCCCGAATGCCGTGCGCTGCGCGAGGCCTTCTTCCGGGGCTATGGGGCGGCAGAGGACAAGCTCCGTCATCTGCACTTGACCGTGCGCCAAGCGCTCAGGATGACCGTGGACGAGGTTACGGCGCGCGGTGGCATCGTCTTTTCAAGGACGACCGAGGCGATCGAGTGGCTTGACGGTATTCTCCGCGAATAGTAAAAATAACCTTGCTAAATTGTTGGCGTTTGCGGCACACTATTCTCAAAAAACGAGAGGTGTGTTATGCGAACCTTCAAATATATCACGTTTTTACTTCTGGCGGCACTCTCTTTCCTTGGAGTAATACTGATGCCGACCGCCAAGGAAAGCCGAGAGACGTTAGGTCCCCAAGGGCAGCTTACCGTGCTTTTTGCCGGCCTTGACGATGCCGCTGCCAATACCGACGTCCTGATGCTGGTCGGTCTTGATCTTGACAGTCGCACGGTCACGGTGCTTCAGCTCCCGCGCGACACCTATTTTCATAACGAGGCGTACGAGGGGAAGATCAATGGGCTCTACCCCACGTATCTTGCCAGAGGAATGAAGCGCGAGGAGGCCCTCCGCGCGACATGCTCGGAGATCTCCCGTTGCCTTGGGATCTCGGTGGATCGCTACGTTGCCGTGGGGACCGAGGCCTTTGCGGCGCTCATTGACGCGCTTGGCGGCGTGTCGGTCGACTTGCCCGCCCCCATTGTTTACCGCGAGGGAGACGGCTATACCGAGATGCCGGCCGGCGAGCGCCTGCTCACGGGAACCGAAGCGTTGCGCTTCATCCGCTTTCGGTCGGCGTATATCGAAGGCGATCTTGGGCGCATGGATGCTCAAAAGCTGCTTCTTGCGGCGGTGTACCGGAAGGTGAAGAGCGATCTTTCGATCACTGCGCTTGTCGCACTCTTTCCAAAGGTGTACCCGAGTCTTGTGACCGACATGTCGCTCTCCGAGGAGATCGCGTATGCAAGCGCCGTTTTGCGCGAGCGAGATGCCTTTGGCATGCGCCTTCTGACACTCCCCGGGGAAGCCACCTACGAGGAAACCGACGGACGCTGGTATTACGTGGCTAACCGTGCCTCGGCAGCCGAGGCGGCGTCCTTGTACTTCAAAAACGCCCGTGATTTTGACCCCGGGGAGCTTCTCATTGACAAAACGCGGCTTACCTTCCGAAACATTTACTATGACAAAAACTGTGAATACACGGTGTATACCGAGGATACGATCGGCGATCTTAATGTAAAGACCAAACAGAAGTGAGGATAAATCTATGGAAAACAAGGAAAAAATTGATCTTACGGCAGTGACGCCCCATGAGCTGGCACTTGCTGCGGTGCGCGCCCTTTATGAGAAGCAGGGCTTCGATGTCAAGCTCTATCACGTGGAGGATCACACCATTATTACCGACTACTACGTCATCTGCACCGGCCGTTCGACGACACATGTGCGTGCCCTGGCGGACGAGGTCTGCTACAAATTGGAGGAGGGTGGCGTTTCACCCGCGCACATTGAGGGGCGCGACACGGCTACCTGGATCCTCGTTGACTTTGGCACGGTGATCGCACATATCTTCTCCCGTGAGGATCGGGATTACTATAAGCTTGAGCGTCTCCAGGCGGAGGGGACCGAGGTCGATATTTCCGCGTATTTAGAGGAACTCGACAGGATCGCCAAGGGCGAATAACGCATGACCGCATTTCTCTTTGAAAAACTTTCTGTTTTTTCGTGATTGTCAACCCCTAAGGTAAAAAAACTTTGAAAATTTTTTGAGCTCGGAATTTGAAAGCTCGCGTTCAAAGAGTTCGGCAGCAGTAGCATAGCCGAACATTGGACGTGGAAGATCATTCATGTAACGTTGCACGGCGGCGAGGTATTCGTCTGAATATCCTCGAATCGCCGTGCCTTTTTTTATAAAACGCCGAATGATACGGTTTTGGTTCTCATTGGAGCCGCGTTCGCTCGAACAGTAGGGGTGACAATAGTAAAAGGACGTGCGACGGCGAGAGCCACGATAAGATCGCTCGAGACCTTCGGTATCGGCAAACTCACAACCATTGTCACACGTAATAGATTTAAACACTTTGCGGAAAGTGATCGAGCCGAGAGCTCGTTCGATGCGATCGAGGACTCGGACGGTCGAATCCGCCGTTTTATCCTTAGAACGAAGGATCAGCTCAAACCGTGTCTTGCGTTCGGTAAAAACAAGCAGGGTTTCGCCCTTATTCCTCGTCCCCACTACGCTATCGAACTCCCAATGGCCAAATTCATCCCGTGTTGCCACCGATGCCGGGCGGCGGTCAATAGAAATGCCCTTGGGGGCGGTTTTTGCGACAGTAGTAGCGCGGTGCCGTTTGCGGCGGTTGCCTTTGTATGGAAGATCTTTATTTGTGACACGAAGAAAAAGCCCTTTGTCGATATAGCTATACAAAGTGGTCTTGCAAACGCGCGTTACGGGAATCCCTTCACGCCGAATTGTGGCAAGTGCGGCATCCGGGGAAAGCTTACGCTCGATGATCAGATGCTCAACGGTGCGAATGAAATCGCGATCGTGCTCGATCTTAAGGCGAGCGCCCTTAGTAGTACGGTTAAAGATCATAGCATTTTGCCCGCGTTCTGCCGAATACTTCCGGCACGTGGTGTAATCGTGATTGAGGTGTGTATACAGACCCACCTTGATTTCACGATAAATGGACTTGGGAGCAAATCCGAGGGCGGCGGCGATCGCCTTAACCGGATGGCCGGCGTTATACATCTTCTCAAGGACGAGGCGATCATCGCGTGTCATTCTTCGATAAGCGGGCATTCTTCTCTCCTTCCAGCGACCGCCGTTGCGGAGAAGGACGGTCGCCCCGGGCGAGCCTCGGGGGCGACCGTTCCTTTCTTTCCGCAACGGGGGTTCTCGCCGCGCGGTGCGCGGAGACGGTCTTTCTTGTAAAGTTTACTTCGTATAACACAAGCGAGCAGTACCTGCTCGCTCTTTTTTTCTAAAACCATCATTGCGATGCGCTTCGCGCGTTTTTGCTTTCGTTTTTTCCTTTACTGCCTAAATCGCACAAAGCCCGAAGGAAGTCAAGGGGCAAGCGGTTGTATTTTTTCAAAAAATCGCGTGGGATAATTTTTTGAAAAAATCTCCACCGTGCATCGCCCCCCTTGACTTCCTCCGTTCTTTATGCTCGCTTGCGGACAAGCGATTGACGGAGGCGCGTACCGCGCCTGCGGTCAATCGTCACTTTGGAGAATACGAGGGGAGCAAGGAAGGAGGCTTGGCTTTAGTCGCTCCTGCTCGGGAAAGGAGATACAGATGATGCAACTTTTTCTAAACGAAAAAGAAGCGGCTGTGCTTGAACTCGCCTTGTCGTTAATCGAGCGTGTAGGTACACCCGACAAGGTTATTATAGCACAAACGCTTCTCGCAAGAATTGCCGTCTGCCGTGAAAAGCAGAAGCGGTAAGCCCCGGTAGGGGCAATCGGCGGTAAGCCGAGCACCGGGGAGAGGGTGCGACCTCTCCCTCGGTGTGTTCATTATACCGCAAGCGGCGCGGTTTTGCAACCCCTTTGCCGCATTTTCGGGGGATTGCACAATTTCGGGGGTGTACTAATACCCCACTAATTTTGTGAAAGGTGAACAGAACAATGACGAAAGTAACAGTACACACGCAGGAAGAAATGGCAAAGGTTTTCAGGCATCGGGGCGCACCCGACTACTTCTATTCTTCCCTCGGCAATTACACGCCGCACCCAACCGATAGTGAGAACGACATCTTTGACGAAGCAATGAAAGACCTCTGCCATGGCTCAAAATATGTCGTGCTTTGCTACAAGAGCGACATGGTGTTGATGCCTGGTACCGAGGGGAACTGGGGCGAAAGCCATTGGGGAAATGGAGGTAACGAGCAGTGATTTGGCAGTTTGACTATGAAGGACTCTTTGAAAAACTCGTAATGACCTGCGGAACGAAGGGCGAGAACCTCCGTGCCGCCTACGAAAAGGCGCGCAACTATTTCGGCGGCGACAAGACCGCCGAAGATTTCATCGTCATCAAAGTGGAGGACTATTCCTGTATCGCCCTCGTTACCGACGATTTTACACCGATTGAGGTTGCCGAGCAAATCTTCCCCTACGATGCCGAACGTGTTTACCCTATGCAGGGCTTGTGCATCAAGCCGCAATTTATCAGGTGAAAGGAGACACCGCAATGAACAAAGCACGAAGGAAAGCCCTGGGCGAAATCTATGATGCGCTTGCGCTCCTGGCGGAACGCCTGGAGGAACTGATTGACGAGGAAAACGAAACTCTCGGCAACATCCCCGAGAGCCTCCAAGGCTCCGACCGCTACCAGAGCGCGGAGGAGGCCGTCAGCAACCTGGAGGAGGCGCTTGATAACCTGGGAAGCGCCTATGAATACATCGAGGAAGCCATAAACGCATAAACAGCCGAGGCGGCAAACGCCGCCTTGGCCCCTCTCTCTCCCCCTAACTGTTTACAGTTAGCCATAAACCTATACCACCCCACACCATTATAAGGAGATCGCTATGAGCCATTACACACCTGCACCTACCGTTGAAGAAGATTTTGTTCAGCTTGTCAAGTTAGAGCTTGACGACATCAAGCATAGTTTTTTCAAAATCGGTTTTAGGTTGCGCGAAGCCAACAACTGCAAGTATTACCTAAAGCTCGGCTTTGAGAGCATCGAGGATTGTGCCGAAGCCCTCTTTGGATTCGGCCACACCACCACCTACGATCTTATGCGAATTTCCTTCCTTTTTGCGAACAAAGATTGCCCGATGCAGATCGACCCCGCTTATGAAGGTTACAGCCAAAGCCAGCTTGTCCTGTTCTCACAGATCAATCTGTCACAACGTAATTTTATCAAGATGGCTACGCCGTCCGACTCCATTGTCAAGCTTAAAAAGGCAAAGAAGTATTGGACAATGGTCCAGCACGGGAAGATCCAAAGCTTTCTTGGGTGGGGCGCGTGTAAAAGCTTTGATGAATTTATCGAGAAGGTAGAGGCATACAATCCGCAACTCTTACCGGGAAATTGCGTAGCGGATTGTGTAGCCGAAGATCCGGAACCCGAACAGATCTCCATAGAGGATTTTTCCGGATATCCGGAAAACAGCAAAACCACAGACAACGAAGCAATCGCAGAGCCAACCGCTGATCCGGACGAGAAAGAGGCCACAGAGCCCGACACGGAAGCAGATGAAGAAACGGTATCTGAACGGAATAAATCTATCGGCGATCACCTCATCCCGGCGTGTGCCAAGATGCTTTCGCATATGAGCTACAAAACCATTTTCGATCCCGAGGACAAGGGCCTTGGCATCCGTGTTCCGCCGGATGATCTCGCCCATCAGATGATCGAAACCGTTTTCAAAGCTTTTCAGGATAACCGCACTGTGATAAAAACGAAGTTCAGAGACTATATAATCGAACGGCTCGGTCAATTCGATTACGAGATCTCCCTTTGCGGCAGAAAACAGGGGCTTACACCGTTTTGCGGGAACATTGCTTCATACATTATGGATCTGTTCTTTGACGAATGGAACGCCCTTACGCCGGATGAAAAAACCAAAAAGAAACGGAGATAAAGCTATGAACTATATGTACCTCTACATTTACTTTGCCGACGAGCATGTCGAAAGGCATTATGTAAAGCGCTTTTCAGATCTGTCGCAGACCAGATCTCAATTTTACTACTACGAAGAACCGAACGACGAATGGGGCAAGGGCACGTGCTTCAAGCGTGAAGATATTAAGTGCTTTGAGATCTCACCTTGGCCTCTGAATAATTGGGAAACGGAGTTGGAGAAGCAATGTACTACTCAATAAACATACCCAACGAGGAAGGAGTCATTTGGACCTTCTCGCTCGGCTTTAGCGAATACAGCAAGTGCAAAAGGATCGAGGTTAAAAACGTTTGCATCATCGACGTTTACAAGGCCCACGATCACCGCTATGATCTTCGCGCCTTCTTCTACAAGAAAAAGCACATTACCTATCAAGAAAATATCCGTAGCAAAAAAGAACTGTACAGCGCCATACAAATCTTGCTTAAGAAAAATTTGTATGAGGCCGTACAGTAACATCCG
>JAZQVJ010000103.1:0-2950 GCA_045631785.1 Eubacteriales bacterium | reverse complement strand
AAAAACCGAGTTTCTTGCGAAATTCGTTTTTTCCTTTTGATGGCCTACAACGGATGCGACTTGATGCGCGCATAGGCACGCGGATAGGTATCCGGTGTCGCGCCCGTCTTTTCAAGGAGAAGGATCCCGCGCTTTTGCGCGGCATCTCCCTCGCCGATTTCATAGTTCTTTGTAAACTTTACCTTGCATTTTAACTCTCCCATCGCGTGCCGTGCCGCCTCCAGCTCCTCCATGGCGCTGCGCCCCTTGAGGGCGAGAAAAAGGCCGCCCTTCCGCACAAAGGGGACAGAAAGCCCAAGCAACACGGGCAGGGCGGCCACGGCGCGCGCCGTGGCAACGTCAAAGGCATGGCGGTGGACATCCCGCCCGGGGGCCTCGGCGCGCCCCGTGAGGGCTTTGACGTTTGTGAGCCCGAGGCGCTCGGCCGCCGCCGCCACGAAGGCGGTCTTCTTGGCGGTGGCATCGGCTGCTGTTACCGTGATGTCAGGGCGGACGATGGCCAGCGGCAGGGAGGGGAAGCCCGCCCCGCAGCCGACGTCGATGACCGAGGCCCCCGCGGGAATGAGGGCGGCGCCCACCACTGAGTCGGCAAAATGAAGCAGGATCACGTCGTCCTCCTCCGTGAGGGAGGTGAGGTTATACTTTTGATTTTCTTCAACGAGAAAGAGGTAAAGGCGATAGAAGGCGGCGGCGCGCTCCTCGGTGAGGAGGGCATCGAGGCCGAGCGAGCGGAAGGTGGCAAAGAGCCTTTGGCAGAAGGCGGCTTCACAGCTTGGCATAAGCGGTCCCCTTTGTTGCGTTTTTCTTCAGTATAGCAGATTTTTTCCCTTTTGGAAAGGGGGCAGGGCGCTTTTCTTGCGAAAATGCCGCCGGCCCCTCGCGGCTTGGCAAGAAACTTCGGGGACACGCCTTGACAAAGAATAATAAATGTGATATATTATGTAATTGGTAGTATATTATTTCTAAGGAGAAACTTGTTATGTCCATGTACAACAAGAAGTCCGTTGAGGACATCCCCGCACTTGAAGGCGTTCGCGTTCTTGCGCGCTGCGACTTCAACGTTCCCCTGAAGGATGGCGTCATCACGAGCGAGAAGCGCATCGTGGAGGCCCTCCCCACCATCAAATACCTGATTGGCAAGGGCGCCCGTGTCATCCTTTGCTCGCACCTTGGCAAGCCGCACAACGTTCTGACCCCCGGCTTCGGTCTTACCAAGAAGGAGAAGAAGAAGGTCGAGGCGATGCCCGAGGCCGAGAGAGAGGCCGCCACTGCCGAGATGCTCAAGAAGGCCGAGGGCGACCGCAAGAAGCTCTCGCTCGCCCCCGTTGCCGCCAAGCTCTCCGAGCTTCTTGGCAAGGAGGTTGCCTTTGCGGCCGATATCGTCGGCGAGGATGCCAAGGCGAAGGCCGCTGCGATGCAGAACGGTGACGTCCTCCTTATCGAGAACGTCCGCTTCGATGCCGGTGAAGAGAAGAATAAGCCCGAGTTCGCCAAGGCGCTTGCCTCGCTGGCCGACGTGTATGTGAATGACGCGTTCGGCACGGCGCACAGAGCCCACGCCTCGACGGCCGGCGTTGCCGATTACCTGCCCGCCTACTGCGGCTACCTGATCGGCAAGGAGATCGGCATTATGGGTGCTGCGCTTGAGAACCCCGAGCGCCCCTTCGTTGCTATCCTCGGCGGTGCCAAGGTGGCAGACAAGCTCAACGTTATCAACAACCTCCTGACGAAGGTCGATACCCTCATCATTGGCGGCGGCATGGCCTACACCTTCCTGCGTGCCAAGGGCTATGAGATCGGCACCTCGCTCTTCGACGCCGAGAAGGTCGATTACTGCCGCGATATGATGAAGAAGGCTGAGGAGACCGGCGTCAAGCTCCTCCTCCCCGTTGACACCGTGGTGACCGAGGCGTTCCCGGATCCTATTGACGGCCCGATCGACGTTGCCGTCGTTCCCTCGAGCGAGATCCCTGCCGGGAAGATGGGCCTTGACATCGGTGAAAATACCCGCGCTCTTTACGCCGATGCCGTGAAGAATGCGAAGACCGTGGTTTGGAACGGCCCGATGGGCGTTTTCGAGAACCCCACGCTGGCCGCAGGCACCATTGCCGTGGCTCGCGCTCTTGCCGAGTCGGATGCCACGACCATCGTCGGCGGCGGTGACTCCGCGGCGGCCTGCGAGCAGCTCGGCTTTGCCGATCGCATCACCCATATTTCGACGGGCGGCGGCGCCTCTCTTGAGTTCCTTGAGGGCCTCGTCCTCCCCCGTATCGCCTCCCTGCAGGATAAGTGAGAGGAGACATCATGAGAAAATACGTGATTGCCGGTAACTGGAAAATGAATATGACGCCCTCCGCGGCCGCCGCGTTCATCCGCGAGCTTGCGCCGAAGGTCGAGGGCAAGGACGCTTGCGACATCGTCCTTTGCGTTCCCTTTGTCGATATTGCCACCGCCATCGAGGCGGCCAAGGGCACGAACATCAAGATCGGCGCCCAGAACGTCCATTTCAAGGAGAGTGGCGCCTATACGGGTGAGATCTCTGCGGCGATGCTGAAGGAAACCGGTGTTGACTACGTCATCGTCGGCCACAGCGAGCGCCGCCAGTACTTCGCCGAGACCGATGAAACGGTCAACCTCCGCACCAAGGCGGCCCTTGCCGCCGGTCTTACCGTCATCCTTTGCCTTGGCGAGCTGCTTGAGGCGCGCCAGGCAGGCATTACGGCCGAGGTCGTTTCGATGCAGACCAAGCTTGACCTTGCGGGTATCCCCGCCGAGGATCTCAAGCGCGTGATCATCGCCTACGAGCCCGTCTGGGCCATCGGCACCGGCCTTACCGCCACGCCCGAGCAGGCCGATGAGGCGTGCGGCATCATCCGTTCTGTCGTTGCCGACCTCTACGGTAAGGATGCTGCGGATGCGCTCATCATTCAGTACGGCGGCTCTATGAACG
>JAZQVJ010000102.1:0-4931 GCA_045631785.1 Eubacteriales bacterium | reverse complement strand
AGTACATGGACGGTCACGGTAGCTCTGTCGGCGGTGCTATCGTCGATTCCGGGAAGTTCGATTGGCTCGCACACGCCGATAAGTTCCCCGGGCTCACAACGCCCGACGACAGCTACCACGGCATCGTCTACGCCGAGAAGTTCGGCCTTGGGGGCGCCTTTATCACCAAGGCGACCGCCCAGCTGATGCGTGACCTCGGCTCGTCCCCCGCCCCCCAGAACGCCTTCCTGCTCGGCCTCGGCCTTGAGAGCCTGCACGTCCGCATGCAGCGCCACTGCGAGAATGCTCTCGCCGTTGCCACCTTCCTCTCGAAGCATCCTGCCGTTAAGTGGGTGCGCTATCCTTCGCTCCCCGGTGACAAGCAGTACGAGCTTGCGATGAAGTATATGCCTAAGGGCTCGTGCGGCGTTATCAGCTTCGCCGTCGAGGGTGGCCGTGCCGCTGCCGAGAGAGTGATGAAGGAGCTGCGTGTCGCAGCCATCGAAACTCATGTGGCCGATGCCCGTTCCTGCTGCCTGCACCCCGCGAATGCGACACACCGGCAGATGAACGATGCCGAGCTTGCGGCCGCCGGCATCACGCCGGATCTTGTCCGCTTCTCCTGTGGCATCGAGGCGGCCGAGGACCTGATTGCCGACCTCGACCGCGCACTTTCCTTCGCATAATCAAAAAGGTAAACAAAACATCACAAAACGGAGTTAAGCTATGCCGATCAAGATTCCCAACGAGTTGCCTGCCGTAAAAACGCTGGAGGCCGAGAATATCTTCGTCATGACCGAGCGCCGTGCGGCAACTCAGGATATCCGTCCTCTGCGGATCCTCCTTTTGAACCTGATGCCCACGAAGATCGATACCGAAACGCAGTTTTCGCGCCTTCTTGGGAACACGCCGCTTCAAGTCGAGCTTACCCTCCTCCATACCAAGACGCATAAGGCGAAAAACACCTCGGCAGAGCATCTTCTCACCTTTTACAAGTGCTTTGACGATATAAAGCACGAGAACTATGACGGCCTTGTCGTTACCGGCGCTCCCGTTGAGAAGCTGGAGTTCGAGGAGGTCGAATATTGGGAGGAGCTTTGTGCGATCTTAGACTGGAGCCGCCAGCACGTGCACAGCACGGTGTTCGTGTGCTGGGGGGCCCAGGCGGCGCTGTATCACTTTTACGGGATCGGTAAGCATATGCTCGATGAGAAGATGTTCGGCGTGTTCCCCCACACGGTGGTACGCAAGGATGCGCCCCTCTTCCGCGGGTTTGATGACGTCTTTTCGGTGCCGCATTCGCGCCACACGATGAGCGATGCCGAGGCGATCCGCGCACACTACGCGCTGACCGTTCTTTCCGAATCCGAAACGGCGGGCATTTTCGCCGTTGAGGCCAAGGGCGGCCGCGAGATCTTCATTACGGGGCATCCCGAATACGATCCCCGCACCCTTGAGCGCGAGTACCTGCGCGATAAGAGCCAGGGGCTCCCCATCCGTCCGCCCGCAAACTATTATCCGGAGGATGACGACACGAGAGATCCTCTCGTTTCCTGGCGCGGTCACGCTCACCTTTTATACTCCAATTGGTTGAACTATTACGTCTATCA
The DNA here is from genome assembly GCA_045631785.1 of Eubacteriales bacterium. GTDB lineage: Bacteria > Bacillota > Clostridia > Oscillospirales > CAG-272 > UBA1740. Next base: position 3,342 of record JAZQVJ010000102.1, on the reverse strand, counting down.
GACGACTCCTTATGACGTCGAGGAGATCACCTCGAGGCCGTGATGAGCGCTCGCCGCGCACACCTTGCCGCGGAGAGTGATGCTCCTGCGCCGTTTGCAAAATAAAGCGCCCCCTCCTACGGGTGTTCCGTGGGGGAGGCGCTTTATTTTTTTGATATCAGGTGTGTATTGCGGGGTTATTTCTCGGCAAAAAATCCGGCCGAGAAGGAGAGATTGACGGCATCCGCCACAAGGCGTGCGGCCTTTTCGGTCACGACGTCGCTTTGGCGGGGGGATACGAAAAAGGAGGTACCCTCCGTGAGCACCCTGCGTAGCGGCTCGGGGATGTCACCGTCGGCAATGCCCGCCTTTTCAAAGGCGTCATAGACAAGCGTGGCGGAATCCACCACCGAGGGGATCCCGATGGCGATCACCGGAACGCCGAGGCTCTCCCGGTCCAGGGCGCGCCGCGCATTCCCGATGCCCGAGCCCGGGCGAATACCGGTATCCGAGAGCTGGATGGTCGTGGCAAGGCGCTCGGTCGAACGGGCCGCCAAGGCGTCAATAGCGAGGATAAGATCGGGCGAAACGGCATCCTTGGCAGAGGCCACGAGGGCCTGCGTCTCGATGCCGGTCTGTGCCATAACTCCGGGTGCAAGCAGGGAAAGCTCGATGTCGGTGAAGCGTGCAAAGAGTGCGGGATCCTCGAGCTTCAGATGGCGCGTGGCAAACATCTCGCGGATGCTGTCGGGGCCAATGGCATCCGAGGTAATGTAGCGGTTGCCGAGCCCGACGACCAGCACCGACGTAACCTTCTCCGTAAGGGCGCCGCAGAATTCGAGCAAAAGCCCGGACAGTGTGTGGGAAAGAGCGCTGAGTGCGCCGTCGTCCACCTCCCACAGAGGGGCAAAGGTCATGGTGACGTAATTCCCCTCGGGCTTCCCGATCGATTCGGCCCCCTCGCGGCTCGTCACCGCAAGGCGGCTGATGCGGCAGCCCTCGCGCTCCTCCTCCCGGTAGTCAATACCGTCGAGCGCCGTGTCGGCACGCATGCGCTCGCAGGCGAGGTCGGTGCGCGGGTCAAAGGCGTGGTGCTGTTCTTCCATAGATCGTCCTCCGTTTTCAAGATGCTGCTCTTCTTTTTAGAGTGTTTCCTTCGCCTTCGGCTTTCATACCGTGGCAAAAGGAACAAAATGCACAAATTTTCTTTTTTTGCATTGTGCATCTGCACAATTAGGGAACGTGCCCAAAAAAAGAGTTGCAATTTCCTCGCGCGAGTGTTATAATAGGGTATATTATTATGCACTGTTGCAAGGAGTCCGCTATGAAAAGATGTCTGTCCCTCGTTTTGATGGTACTGATGCTTCTCTCTGTCCCCATGGGCCTCGCTTCCTGCGGTTCGATGGACGACAAGGGCGCTATCGTCAATATGTACTACGTTGGGGAAATGTACGATTTTGATCCCGCGCGTTCGCTGTACGACGATGATGCGATGCGCGTTCTCAGCCTTCTGTACGAGCCTCTCTTCACTCTGAATGAGAAGGGGAAGGTAGAGCCTGCCCTGGCCGAGAGCTATAGGATCCTCCGCGATACCGAGAACGACGTGTATCAAATGGAGATCACCATCCGCAAGACGGCGTGGAGCAACGGTAACCCTGTGAAGGCCTCGGACGTTGTCTATGCCTGGCAGCGCATCATCGAGCCCGATTTCAAGTGTGAGGCTGCGGCGCTCCTTTACGATATTCAGGGGGCGATCGAGGTCAAGAACGGTGACCTGCAGTCCTCGATCGGCGACTTCAAGGTAACGGCGGAGGACGATACCACCATTACCATCACCTTCCGCAACTTCTACGATGAGGAGGGGAAGATCCTCCGCGATGAGAAGGGGAACGCGGTCGAAGTGGATTACGATGCCTTCCTGCGTAAGCTGACGAGCATTTCTCTCGCTCCCGTTTGCGAGTCGATCGTCACAAAGGCTCCCGAGTATTGGAGCCGCTACACCACCACTATCGTGACAAACGGTCCCTTCCAGATCCGCGATCTTGACTTCACGCTCGGTGAATTCACTCTTGAGCGCAACCGCTATTACAACTACGAGAGCAAGGACCTCGTCCCCGAGGGCGACGCTCCCGATGAGCATGTAACGCCCTATCAGCTCGTTACCACGTGGGGCAGGAAGGGAGAGAGAGACAAGATCTTCAAGGAGCAGCTCGACACGATGTTTGCCGACAAGTCGCTCTTCCTGATGGCCGAGATGCCCGCCGACCTGCGCGAAAAGTATAAGGATGACGCCGTCGTGACCGATTCGCTTTCCACGATGTCGCTCTTCTTCAATCTGGAAACGCCCCGCCTCGATGCCAACAAGGGGATCAAGAATGCCGACGTTCGCCGTGCACTCTCGATGGCTCTTGACAGAGAAGCGATCGCCGATCTTCTCGTCTTCGCCAAGCCTGCCACCGGCTTTATCAGCCACGGCGTCTTTGAGAATGGCGGCCGCCGCAAGCTCTTCCGTGAGGAAGCTGAGGATATCCTTGCAAAGACGGGCGATGTCGACGGTGCCAAGGCCATCATCCAGTCGAAGTCGCTTCCGAGCGAGGATCGCCAGATCGTCCTTGGCTACGTCGCCGGCGAGAAGCAGAAGGCGGTTGCCGAGTATATCAAGACAACATGGAAGGAGCTTGGCTTTACGGTTACCCTCAAGGCGCTGTCCGGCGTTGAGATGGCGGTGCTGGAGAACGATACCATCATGCTTTCCGACGACGTTCCGGATAGCATGAGTAATGATGTGAAGTGCAGATACTATGCTCCTTATGGCTACGATCTTTACGAGGACTTTGTGCTTGGCAACAAGGAGGCCGTCCTTGCGGAGTACAACGCTCTTCCCGAATGGAGACAGAACCAGTATTGGAGTAATGGCGACGTGGCGATCTACGACGTGCTTCTCGTCGATTGCCAGATGCTCTCGCCCGATGCCTTTGCGCCTCTTGCCGCCTTCTCGTCTGTCTTTAACGGGAACGGTGTTGACATCTCGCTGAACGCCGATGCCACGCAGCGCGAGACCAACCTCCTCCACGTGACGGGGTACAAGAGCGAGGCGTACGATGCCCTGATCCTTAAGGCGTACAACGAGCCCGATCTTGAGAAGCGTGCCGAGATCCTGCACGATGCGGAGGAGCAGCTGCTCGCCGATATGCCGATCATCCCGCTGACCTTTGGTCAGACCTATTACGTGAAGAGCAGGAAGCTGAAGGGCATCAAGACCGACTACTACGGCTATCCGATCCTCACCGATATGAAGCTTAAGAACTATCAGGACTATCTCCCCGAGAACGCGGAGTAACCCTGACGGATCGCCGCACCGCC
>JAZQVJ010000101.1:0-9769 GCA_045631785.1 Eubacteriales bacterium | reverse complement strand
CGCCTCACCGCCCACAGCATCCGTGCTGTACGTCATCCCCGCAGGGTACGGCTCTCCCTCACTGAGAAATTGGGAAAGAAGATGAGCCGCCCCCTCCGTCTCGCAACGGCAGGAGGGCAGCAAAATAATCGAAAGCAAAAGGACAAGAGCCAAGCCGCACCGCTTCATAAAGCACCTCCAAGATCACCTACTACCATCATACGCCGCCCTCACTCCCACTATGCAAAAAAGGAACAGCTCCGAGGAGCTGTCCCTTTTTTCTTTGGTCTTGAATTACTTCCAACCCATGTACTGCTCGTAATCGTGGAAGAAGACCTTGGCGTAATCCTTTTCGGTCCAGTCGACAATACCGGTGTCGTCCTTACCGAATTTCAAAAGAGGTGCAACGGCCTCAAGATCGACGGCCTCACCGATCGTATCCCAGGTCGACTCCGCCACCGTGTAATCCCATTTATCAGCGGAAGGCGTGATATCCGGGTAGTAGTAGTGGAAGAAGTTGTTGCTCTCCAGCGCCGTTGGAACGTAGCCCAAGTGGCCCTTGGCCCTGTCGGTAACGACCATGGAGGTATTGACCGTCGAATCCTTACCGCCCCAGTTCCCTACGCTGCCCTGCGGCGTACCGCCGAGGAACACGTTGTTCATAACCACGCAGAAGGAGGGCTGACGGCGCATACGCTCCATCGCCGCGATCTCCTCATAGGTCAGGGTGACAGTACCGGACTCGCCAACCGTGACGGAGTGCTTCTCTGCCGTCTTATAAACAAGCTCACCGCCCTCCTCGACAACGTAGCGGTACTCGGGGATCGTCAGGACCGTACCGACGGGCACATTATCAAAGGTGTAGGTTCTGCCCGAAAGCTTCCAAGGGGCATAGAAGTATCTGCCGTGATAACCCGAATTGGCGTCCTCTTGGATCCTGCGGATCAGCGCCGTGCCCTGGAGCATATTGACGTACTCCGGATTGCGATCGTACCACGCCTCGGTGTTGTAATAGTTGCTGGTACCGGAACCGATGATGCTAAGCTCTGCATCCTTCAGGCCCTCCCACCAATGGCCGGCCAGCGATTGCGTTGCACCGAACTGTTGACGGTAGGGCGTACCGTATTGCGACGTTTGCGACAGGTTGACGATCGGCTCGCCGTCCATTGACACAAACTTGTATGTGCCAAGGGTGCCCGAGCCCCAGTCCCCTTTTTCGGTAATACCGAAGTCGTAGTAGAAGAGGTCCGACTGGTCGACCCCGTCACCGCTTTTAGCAGGGCCGGTACCCGTGAGCGTCCCCTCATCACCGCCGGCAGAGCCTGCGAAGTCGACCTGATTGGGCGTGCGGAGCACCATCAGGTTACCGAAGCAGACGTTGCCGATGCCGGAGGAGGAGTACCAACCCTTATTGGCGTTGGAGCGCGATCCGATCGTGGAAACGATGTTGTAGTACATGTAGTTGCCCGAGCACTGCGTATCGTTATACACGGCGTTGTGCGTGGCGTTGAACATGTCGAAGACGTTATAGCGGAAGTGGTTGGAACGCGACGTCCAACCGGCGAAGTAGATCATACCGCCGTCAACAACGTCGGCACTGCCGCCCTCAAAGCGGTTGTACTCGACGATTGCCTCGGAGACGGCTCCGCCGACGACCACCGTATTCTGGAAGTAGTTGTGCGAAACCACCGTACGGATGCTTCCGCACGAGACCGCCGTCTGTATCGTGGGCAACGCATCGTGGAAGAAGTTGTTCTGGACCACCACGTTGCACGGTGCAAGATTGTAAATGCTGCCGGAGACATTGACCATACCGGAACCGCATCTCGAGAAATCCGAGTAAATAATGGCCGAGTTCGTGCAGCCCTCCATAGCCGCCGCATAGCGCCGGATGTTCAAGGCGGTGTTATTCTGGATAATGACCGAGTCGCTGTTCTCAACATAGACACCTCTCCCTGACGATCCGTTGATGGTAAGGCCGTCAATGATAACGTTCGAGGCGCCTCTGACGTAGAGCAGGTCGTACTCATCAACAGGCGAGAAGGAGATCTCGGACTTGAAGAAATTATCGTCATAGCTCGGGAAGATGTAAAGGCGACCGGTATTTCGGTCAAGGAACCACTCGCCGGGAGCATCGAGAGCCTCAATGGCGTTGTAAAGGTAATAGGTGTTACGGCCGGCAGCCGAGTTGCCCGAGTGCTTCGCGCCGTGATAGGAGGGGGTGGTCGACTTCAGAGAATAGTAGGTGCCGCCGTTGGCACGGTTGGGGTGATACGGCAGAGCCGCCGAGCCTTCCTTGTTAGTACCGTTAGCATAGGTGCCCTTGGTATCGCCGGCAAAGTCACGGGGATAGCCGAGGTAATAGACGTCGTCCGGAATGCCGTCGCCGGTAATATCGAACGTATCGTACTCGCCGTCGCCGTCAAGGTCGGCCCGATGGCCCCAGGTACGGGTACCGCCCGCCTCGGTGTGCGTCAGCGCGAGGTTGTAGTGTGCGAACTCCCAGCCCTCAAAGGTCGAGCCAAAGTACCAGATGTCACCGGTATTGACCCACGAGAGGACCTCAGCCGCCATATCGTCGGCCTTGTAAAGCTCATCGTTAGATGTCGTCTCCGGATCCAAGAAGTTTCTGTCCGGAAGGGCGATCTCCCAGCCGATCTGAGTGGCAGTACCGCTGAGCGCGGCGTAATATCTACCGGCACGCTTCTGCCACTCGGCCCAAAGGTCGGTACCGACCGAGGTGCAAACCGTACCCGTATCGTAGACCTTCGTGAAGTAGAGCAGATCCAGCGGCTCGTCGCTGTTGGGGTAACGGGCGAGCGTATACTGGTTGCCGTTCACATACATGGAGGGCGGACCGTCCTCGGGAGTGATCTCAGCAATATCGTCGTCATCCCAGCCCTGCAGATCCAGCGTCGTCCACATGATGCTGTCACGGGCCTCGGCGGGAACACGAGCCCAGATATCGGCATTTTCAACGGGATCGAAGTAGTACCACTTGTCCTTCGACATATCAAGACTGTTGTTCGCGCTCAGGGTAGCCTCCTCATCGTTCCACGCCTTGATGAAGAGAGGGGCGGCCGCGGTGCCCGAGTGTGCCGCCGTAATGTTCGCGGTGTTCTTGATCTCGTGGAGGCCGTCCATCAGCCAGATGGTACCGCCGCCCTTATAGGACATGCGACTCAGCGCCTCGTCGAGAGTAGCCACGGGGGCCTGCTGCGTGCCGGGGTTCGAGTCGTCACCGTTGGGCGAGACAAAGACCTGGCGCATAAGGCTCAGGGGGTAATCCTCGATCAGGAAGCGGTCAAGGACCGTAACCTTCTCGGGAAGCTCGGCCTTGGCGGCCATGAAGCGCGCAAGAACCGTGTCGGTGCTGTAATCGAGATCGTACTTCCCGGCCATGCTGCCGAGATTCTCGGGAAGATTCAGCTTGAAAAGGCCGCTGGTCAGATACTCCTTTGTACGGGCATCCACCGTAAAGGCAAGCGTCTCACCCTTCTTCGAGGTATCGGTCGCCAGCGTGTTCTTCACGAAATCGATCGCCGCAGCATTGCCGGCACCCGCGCCGACGCCGCCGAGCACGATCTTGTTGCCGACCTGGCAAACGGTGTACTTACCGCTCGCGGGGTACGTAACGCCGGCACGCACGACATTACCGATCAGGATCTCACACTCGGCTTCGGAGGCAGACGAGGAGACGACGGGAACGGTAATACCGCAGAGGGCGCGGATCTGCGCGCAGAGATACTCGCCGACACCGAAGCTCTCGGAATCGGTCACGATGGTATACTTCGCAACATCGATACCGCCGATGTAGAGGTTCTCGGCCACGTAGTAGGCAAGATAGTCACAAGCGGCGTTGGGCAGACGGACCACCGTCGTCAGCATGTTCTCGGTGAAAAGCGCAACGGCATCGGCCAGCGCCTCGTCACCGCCTGCCGCGATCACGAGGTCGTCACCCGACTTCTCGATGCGGTAGTCATAGTAGCGGAGCCATCCGTAGCCCGCATCGCGATTGGTAACGCCCACGCGGATCTCCTTGACGTCCGTGGGGATCGCGGCGCCGAGGGCGACCGCATCCGACTTGACGGGCAGCTCAACGCCGGTCGCCGTCTTAATGGCGGCCGCAAGCTCGGTAGCCAGCTCGATCACGGCCGAGGAGGCCAGCTCGGAATACACGATGCTGTATCCCGCAAGCGCAGCGGCATCAAGGTCGGTATAAGTAAGTGTTGAAAGGTCTGTCTTATAGCCGTCGGTCGGAGCCGTGATGATGCCGGTGGTGGTATCATCGGGATCCTCGTCGTCGCCGCCAAAAAGCCCGCACGAGGCCGCAAGCGGCACGATCATCGCGAGCATCAGGCAAAGAGCCAGAAGACGAATGAGAGATTTTTTCATGGGCAAAAAATCCTTTCATAAATATCATCTATTCAATTATAACAAATTCCTCGCAACCTGTCAATAAAAACGGAGAAAAGAATGGCTTGTCGATATCGCCAAAAAACGCCGCTTTTTTTCTCTGTTTTGCCGAGGATGATGCCCTTGACAGGCCTCGAAATGAAGTGGTATAGTGAAGAAGATCAGATGCTTTGAGCGACAACGCTCGGACTTTCAATCAAGAAGGAGCCTCGCTGCCATGAAGCGACAGACCGTGCAAGACGAATTTTTCGACCGCCAGCCCTCCCTTTCCTTTGTGGAATATCTCCGGTCCCCCGTTCACGCCAAGCGCCCCGCGCGCTTTGCCCGTACCGAGGCCGAGGCGGGCGAGGCCCCGGTCCGCGGCCTGTACCTCGACCACCGCTTCCGCGATGCCGAGGGACTGCTGGATACCGCAACGGCCGACTTTGGCCTCTTCCTTTCCGTGTGCGGCATCGGCGGCAGCCGCTACCCTATCCGCATTGCGAAGGGACCGACCTCCTGCTTTGAGGAGTACATCATTGACGTCACCGAGGCGGGCTGCACCGTCACGGCGGGCGACACCGAGGGGATCCGCCGCGCGCTGGTTTTTCTTGAGGACGAGATGATCGCCCGCGAGGGCCCCTTCCTCCCTCTCGGCAAAACGGTGCGCAAGCCCTGGCTCCGCCGGCGCATTACGCGCGGCTTCTTCAGCCCCACCAACCGTCCGCCGAGGAACGGGGACGAGCTTTCGGACAATATCGATTACTATCCCGACGAATACCTGAACCGTCTGGCCCACGACGGCACGAACGGTCTTTGGATCTACTCAAGCTTCAAGCAGCTCGTGCCCTCGGACATCATTACCGAATACGGCGAGGGGCACGAGGCGCGTATTGAGAAGCTCAACCGCGTCATCGCCAAGTGCCGCCGTTACGGCATTAAGGTGTATCTTTTTGCCATTGAGCCCGCAAGCCTTTCCGCGGAGCTTGGTGAAAAATACCCCGACATGATCGGCCAGAGAATGGACGGAAGCTCCTACACGCTATGTCCCCATTCGCCTCTCACCCGGGACTACTGCCGTGAGGCGGGCCGCCGACTTTTCACCCTCTGCCCTGACCTTGGCGGCTTCATCGGCATCACGGCGGGCGAGCGCGTGACCTCGTGTGCCTCGTTGCGTACCGAGGCCCGCCGTTGCCCGCGCTGTGCCGGAATGTCGCGCGGTGAGATCCTCGATCGCAATATCGAGAACCTGCGTGCAGGGATCCGAGAGGTAAAGCCCGAGGCCGAGCTTGTCAGCTGGACCTACGGCCACCGCACCTGGGACGACGGGGATATCGCCGATTACGTCAAGGGAGCGCCCGACGACGTTATACTGATGCAGAACTTTGACGACCGCGGCTTTGAGAGCCAGCTTGGCCGCGAGCGCCAGGCGATGGACTATTGGCTCTCGTATGTCGGCCCCTCCGAGCTCTTTGAGAGGACCGCGAGGGCGGCAAGGAAAAGCAAAAAGCATCTCTGGGCCAAAATGCAGATCTGCTGCTCGCACGAGATCGCTACCCTGCCCTACATCCCCTCCCCCGGCAGCGTCTTCGGCAAGATGCGCGGCGCACACCGCTATGGCGTCGAGGGCGTGATGGAGTGCTGGTACTTCGGGAATTATCCCTGCTTCATGAGCAAGGCGGCAGGCGACCTTGCCTTTCTCCACGACTTCACCGACGAGGAGGCCTACCTCCTTCGTCTGGCCTCGATCACCTACGGCCGCGGCATCGCCGAGCCGATCGTGCGCGCCTGGCGGCTCTTTGAGAAGGGCTACCGCCTCTATCCCCTCAACATTATGTTCAGCTACTATTCCCCGGCGCACGACGGTGTCGTATGGGAGCTGTCGCTCAAGCCGAAGAACCTTGCCCCGCCGCGCAGCTGGCTTCTGCTCGACAAGCCGGACGGCGACCGCATCTGCGATGCACTCCTCACCGGCCATACGCACGACGAGGCCATCACGCTCATCGCCTCAATGAAGCGCTACTACACGCGCGCCATGGCCGAGCTGGGCAGCGTTGCGGCCTACGGCGGCCAGACGCTCAACGATCTCCTTTCGGTATCGGCGGCCTTCCTCGTTCTCTGCAAAAGCACCTACAATATCCTAAGCTTCTACAAGCTCCGCGATATGCTCGGCACGGGCGAGGGGGAGCCGCGAGCAACAATCGCCAAGATGCGCGCCCTTGCCCGAAACGAGATCAACGAGTCGACCAAGATGATCGCCCTTTGCGAGAACGACAGTCGCCTCGGCTACCACTCGGAGGCCGAGGGCTTCAAGTTCTTCCCGGAAAAGCTCCGCCACCGCATCGCATCACTCAGGGCTCTGCTCGCGACCGAATTCCCCGAGGTCGAGGCGCGTATCAAGGCAGGACTCCCGCCCCTCGAATATTATCTTGGCATCGAGGATGATTGTAAACATTCCTATACAATTAGGCGTGAAAGCGGCCGGGATGTGCCTTGGGAAGCGCTGAGCAACGGCATTTCGCACTTCCGTATATCTGAGGACGAGCGCGACCTTATCTTCGAAATCCGTTCGCAAAAAGCCGGCCTATGTGTCATTCAGCCCGAGTTTCGTCTGTTCTCGGTCACACCCGGCATTTCGATCTCCTTGAATCCCGATGGCAAGCACCTCCTGGCCGATGCGTGGTGGACCGAGCATTGGCCCTACTGCAAGCCGGAGGCAAAGCAAGCCGAGCTTCGGAAGTGGAGGCTTGAGGCCCTGCCGCCCCAGGACGGCTATCTCAAAGCGCGCATCCGTATTTCAAAGGAGAACGCCGGTCTCCGCGGCACCGCCCCCTTCAAGCTCCGTGTCTACGACTTTGCGGATGGGGTATGGGAGGACGAGCCGATCCGCACCGGGACACTCGGCAAGCCCACCCTCTCACCGGGATGCTTCGGCTGGGTATTCTTTGAAAACGGCATTGCCTACGGGCGCCCCGAGGAGGAAGCGTAAAAGCATCCCCCGTCCCGCGGAACGGGGGATGCTTTTCTTTATATTTTGGACGGTACCTCGGTGACGATGCCGGCAAGATGCGCGGCATCGGCCTCGCCGACGAGCCGTGCCTCTCCCTCCTCATAGACCACGGTAGTGATCGAGGCGTTCGGCGCCCAATCGATCTCGGCCATGCGCTCGGGCGGATACCCGCGAAGACGCGTCATTACACTGCGGACGGGGGTAGCGTGGGTGCCGATCAGCACCGTCTCCCCCGCGTGGCGCGCGGCGATCTCATCCAGCACCTCCTTCACCCTCGCGGTGAGCTCGGTAACGCTCTCTCCTCCCGTCGGGCGGGCAAGACCGATGTTGGTCTTCCAAAGGGCACGGTCGGCAGGAAAGCGGCGTGCGATCTCGTCAAAGGTCACGCCCTCCCACTCTCCCGCAAAGATCTCACGGAGGCGCCGATCGGGAGTGACGGGCAGACCGTGAGAGGCGGCGGTAGGGAGGACCGTGTTCATCGCACGGCAAAGATCGCTGGAGTACACGGCGTCAAGGTGGACGTCCGCAAGGCGGTCGGCAAGCGCGGCGGCTTGGCGCTCGCCAAGATCGGTAAGACCAAGGTCGGTATAGCCGAGGAAGGTCTCCGAGAGATTACCGAGGCTTTGCCCGTGGCGGACGATAAGGAGGGTGGTCTTCATGGGGGTCCCTTTCGTTGTTCTCATGGTTTTCCTCAATTATACCGCCAAGCCATCGGCTTGTCAAGGAAGGGCGAAAAAATCGGCTTTTCCGAAATCCCCTTTTCAAATCGGAGGGTTTGTGCTATAATGGTACATATCGGAGATAAGCTGCAGCTGCAGACTATACTCCAAAGCAAAGCAAACCGTTAAGTATTATTTACAAAATCATGCTGTTTGTTGACACATATGGAGGTTTTTGTGACTTACGCACTGATGACGCTGGCCGTCCTTTTCATCCTTTTTCTCGCCGTGATTCTGATCCGCACCGCCCTCTTCCGTCCGAGGATGACCGAGGCGGCCGAGGTCGCCCCCTGTGATTTTGACCGCGAGGCTGCCACGGAGGCCTTGCGCGCCCTCGTGCGTTGCCGCACGGTCTCACGCTACGATCCCGCCGAGGAGGACGATGCCGAATTTGAGAAGCTCGTCGCGCTCCTGCCAACCCTCTATCCGAACATCACCTCCGCCTGCACGCTCCGCCGCTTTGACGGTCGCGCTCTCCTCTTTCGCTGGCCGGGGAAGGATCCCTCGCACGCCACGGTGCTGATGTCGCACTACGACGTTGTTCCCGCCGCCGAGGAGCATTGGCAGCATCCGCCCTTTGAGGGTATTATCGAAAACGGTGTCCTCTTTGGGCGCGGCACGCTGGACACCAAGGTGACGATGAACGCCGCCCTCTTTGCCGCCGACACCCTGGTCGCTCGGGGCTTTGTGCCGGAGCATGACATCTACTTTGCTTTTTCGGGCAGCGAGGAGGTCAACGGCCACGGCGCCCCCAATATCGTGGATCACTTCCGCAGTGAGGGGATCGACGTCGGCCTTGTCCTGGATGAGGGAGGTGCCGTGGTCCGCAACGTGTTCCCCGGTGTTACGGTGCCGGCTGCCATGATCGGCATTGCCGAAAAGGGGATGATCGACCTTGAGTACCGCGTCCGTTCTCTCGGCGGTCACGCCTCAGCCCCCAAGCCCCACACGCCGATCGGCGAGCTTGCCGCCGCCTGCGCGGCGATCGAGGCCAGGCCACCGAGGATGCGGATCTCAAAGCCCGTCGCCATTATGTTTGACACCATCGCCCGTCACGCCTCCTTCCCCGTCCGTCTTCTTTTTGCTAACCTTTGGTGCTTCCGTCCGCTTCTCGGCCTTGCCGCCAAGAGGACAGGGGGCGAGCTGAACGCCCTCATCCGCACCACGGTCGCCTTCACCCGTATGCAGGGGAGCGATGCCAACAACGTTCTGCCTCCCGTCGCCACGATGGTATCGAATATCCGCCTGAACCCCTCCGATACCGTCAACGACACGGTCGCGTATCTGCGGCGCGTCATTGACAACAGCCGCATCGAGGTGCGCCCGCTTGGCAGTCACGAGCCGAGCCGTGTTTCGCTTGCCGAGGGCGACGGCTGGGACCGCGTCCGCTGTGCCGTCCGCGCCACCTGGCCGGAGGCCGTCGTCACCCCCTATCTGATGGTCCAATGCTCGGACAGCCGCCACTGGGGCCTCCTCTCCGACCGCGTTTACCGCTTCTCGGCGATGGACCTTTCGACCGAGGAACGCCGCACGATCCATGGCCACGACGAGCGCATCCGCCTCGAGGCGATCGGCCACGCGGTGCAGTTTTATCTGCATCTGATCAAGGAGTGCTGAGCCAAAAGCCCCCCGCTTGGGGGCTTTTTCTTTTTTCACTTGCTTTTTT
>JAZQVJ010000100.1:0-15658 GCA_045631785.1 Eubacteriales bacterium | reverse complement strand
CCCCACCGTCTCGGTGACGAGATGCCCCGTCTGTGCTGCGCGGTCCACGTGAAAGACCGAAAGATCAACCCCGGCACTGTCGAGAAGGCGCGCTAAGCGCTTGCCTCCCGAATCGTCACCGACACGGCCGCAGAACACGCTCCGCGTGCCGAGGCGCGCAAGGGCAACGGCCACCGTTTCCCCGTGGCCACCGAGAACCGTTTCGTAGGAAAGCCCCTCGGCGCTTGTGGCCGAGGCGGTGGCGGGAAGTGTCAGCGTTTCGACCGTGCGGGCCGGGCCGAACACCAGAATTTTACTCACTGTTATGTCTCCTTTCAAGGGGGATACACCTCGTCTTTTCACTCACGCGGGCGGCGATCGCCGCTTCGCGGTCATGGCAGGTAAAGAGGATGCTTTGCATCCCCTCGGCCTCGGCGATGGTGTCAAGAAGCACGAAAATATTCTCGGTGCGACTGTCGTCCTGGTGTGCCATGCTCTCGTCGAAGCAAAGCGGGGGCTTTTCCTTATACAGCATGTCGATAAGGGCCAGGCGCAGCGTGATGTACGCGATCTCGCGCGTGCCGCCACTCATACCGGGCAGGGGGCGGCGGACCTCCCCGTCAAGGTAGGACATCGAGAGGCGGTTGGTGACCTCCAGCGAGGAATAGCGCCCATCGGTCGCCATGGAAAGAAGGTTCGCGGCGTACCCCGAGAGGCGGGGCGAGATCTCGGCACGAAGGCTGTCCTGCGCCGAAGCGATCGCATCGGCCGCAATGCCGTACGCACGGAAGCGGTCCTGAAGGGCGCAGATGCGCTCGGTGGTAGCGGCAAGCTCGGCACGCAGCTCGGCCGGGTTCTCGGCATGCTTGCGGTAATCGTCCAGCTCATCGAGCAGGACACGGTACTGCTTATGGAAGTTGTCACAGGTCGTGCGGTAATAGGAGAGCCCCTCCTGCACGGTCTTGTGGTTGATGCGCTTCATCTTCTCGCGGTTTTGCGGAGAAAGGAGGCCGCGAATGGCGATCTCACTGACACCCTCCAGCTCGGCACGCAGGGCATCCACCCGGCCACGTGCCTCGGCCACCGCCTCGGAAAGGCGGCGCTCCTCAACAAGATACGCGCGCACCTCGGCGCTGACCGACTCGACGGCCTCCTCGGGTGAGCCAAGCAGGCGACGCTCCCGCCAACGCGAGATCAGCGCCGAAAGCTCGGAACGGATCTCCTCAAAATTCTTGAGCGAGATGGCTACATTCTCCTCGGCGCGCAGGATGCTCTCACGGCGCTCTGCGAGCATCCGCCGCGTGGTCTCCACGTTGCTGAGCTTACATAGAAGATCGGCTCCCGTAGCCGCATCGTAGCGGCGGCAGAGCTCCCCGATCCTGAGCTTGGTACGCGACCGTGTGCGGAAGAACAGCACCGAAAGCACCGTGGAAGCGACCGTGAAAAGAAGCAGGATCGCCATAACGGGCGAGAAGGTGAAGGGGCGGATGGCAAAGGCGCCCACCCCCAAAAGGCCCGCAGCGAGGGCGGCAAAGAACCACGCCGCGATGCGAAGTGCCAGGGCATTCTTGTAGAGATCGGTATAGGTATCGGCGATCGCCTCGGCGCCGCCCCCCTCGTCGGTCTCACGGAGGAAGTCCTCGGCCTCGGGTGTGATGACCGTTTCCCCCTTAACGCTCTCAAGCTTTTCGGCGCTGCGGAGATAGTTCTTGCGCGAGATCTCAAGGATGCGCTCGGTGCTGACAAGCGAGGCAAGATACTCTTCGTCCGGCAAGAAGCCGTTGCTCCCACCCTCACGGCGGAGTGCCTCGTGCTCGCTGACGAGGGCGGCATGGGTGTTCTCGACCTCGTGGAGCTTGTCAAAGGTGCAGATGGCTATGTAGTTGCCGTAGTCGCGGTCGATCTCGGCAAGACGATCGCGCTCGCGCTCGGCGGAGGCGATCTTTTCGGTAAGCTTATGAAGCTCGGCCTCGGTCCTGTGGATCTGCGTGTTCAGACGCAGAGCCTGCGAAAGGCGAAGACTGGTGGCCTCGGCCTGCGCCTTGAGCTCGTAGATCGCGCCGCCCACACCGCTTGGATGCGAGAGCGAATTCCGCGCCTGCCGGAGGGTACGCAGCGCACGGAGCGAGCTGACACGCTCGTCCCCCGAAAAGAGGATGTTCTCCATGGCCTGTGTCATTTCACCCTCGCTGACTCTGGCATCCGAGAACTGACCGAAGAAGGCGGTATTGACGTAGACCTGCTCGGGCACCGAGAAGAATTCCTCGCCCGGCAGGGTGCGGAAGCGAGCGACGCTCCCATCCGAGAGATCGGTAAGGCTGCTGTCCTCGAGATAGCCGACACGCCCGGCTCCCTCGGTGGCCCTCGTGCTCCGTTCAATGCGGAAGCGACGGCCGTCGGCAAGGCAGACGTCCATCGTTCCCTCGGCAACGGCGGCCGACCAACTGACGCGCTTTTCACGCTCGGGCAGATCGTCCGGGCTGTGGGCAGTGCCAAAGCCGTATAGCATATAGCGAATAAAGGCAGCTACCGTGCTCTTGCCGGTCTCATTGTCACCGACGATGACGTTCAGCCGTGGGCCGAGGTCGATCGTGACACCGTCAAGATTACCGAAGTGCCCAATCGCCAGGCGTTCAATAATCATAGCTCACCTTTCCGCACCGCTGAGGAAGGCAATGGCCCTCTCGACCGAATCCTTGGAATTGTACCAAGGCTCCTCCCCATAGCGGTAATCAAATTTTTTACAAAACCAGCTGACGTCCCCCTCAAGCGCCTCAAGGTAACGGTCGACGGGAGCCATCACGCTGCGGGCAAAGTCGGCATACAGCTTTTTCGAGAGATTGGCACGGCCACATTCGAGAAGGCGGCCAAGGTGGGGAAGGCAGAAGTAGGGCTGCCCCTCCACCTTTTTGCGAAAGGCGGCATCCTCCTCATAGAGAACGGCCACGGTGGCCGTCATGCCCGAAAAATTCTTTTCAATACGCTCACAGATATAGCAGGACGAGGAGAGGCGCTTCGTCGCCTCGACCACCTTCTGCGCGCGGTTGCCGAAAAGCGCGGCGGGAGCAAGACGCTCACGCACCGAAGCAAGGTGACTCTCAAGGATCAGACCAAGGCCAAGACGGTTCTTACGGGTAAACAGGGCATCGAAATGCGTGCCGCAAAAGCCAAGCTCGTTGGTCCTTATCCGGATATCCGGCTCCATCATCGCGCCGCCGAGGATCAGGCCAAGCTCATCCTCCTCGAGCTTGCGATACAGGGCGCACATCGGGCACCCGCAGGCCGCGTCGGCAAGAGAGGCATCAAAGGCCTCGTTGACGGGAATCGTGTAGATGCGCTCCATGTGCTTGCTCCTTTTTTGATCGGCCTCCCTTGACATCCGGGGGACGGCGGTTGTATAATGTGGGTACGCAGGCCGTTTCGTGTTGACCGGGGAACGCGCGCCCGGAGGCACGCCGCGCGCATACGCGAGTAGGCACGTATACATAATTATTATAGCACAAAAAAGAGTTTTTTCAAGGCTTTCTTTCGCCTTATATAAAAAAATCGCGGCGACACCCGTTTCCGCTTGCTTTTCGAGGAGGTCTCATATGCGTTCTTTACACAAAAAAATCGCCTTAGCGGCCATCGCCTGCCTCGTTCTCGGGCTCCTTACCCCGGTGGCCTCGGCGGTGTCCCTGCTCCCCTCGGGCGATGCGGGGGAGGCCTCCGCCCTTTCGCCCCTTATTGAGCAGCTCTCGCTCCTTCTCAAGGCCGAAAATCTTGGGACGAGCGTCACACCCCTTATTCTTGCTTTGGCCCTTATCGGGATCCTGCTCGCCTTTTTCGGGTATCCCCTCCTGCGGATGACCGTCTTTCTCGGCGGCTTTGGCACGGGGATCGCCGTGGCCTCTCTCCTCCTCTCAAATGAGCGTGTTGCCTCGGCTCTCACGTCACCGTGGATGCCCCTTGTGGTGATGCTGATCCTTGGTGCCGTGTTCGCCTGGCTCTTTTGCAAGCTCTTTGCGCTGGCCTTGTTCTTTACCGGATTCGGTGCTACGATCCTTGTAGGAATGGGACCGATCAGGGCCATGCTCCCGAACCCCCTCGTGGGCATCCTCGCGGTGATCGCCGTGGCGCTCGTCCTCGGACTCCTGGCGACGCGCTTCGTCCGCCCGATCATCGTGCTGACGACCGCCGCGGCCGGCGGCTCGCTCTTTTCCCTGGCCCTCTCAGGGCTGATCCCGGTCCCCTACATCAAGCTCGTTCTCTTTGCGGTGCTTTTCTTCCTGGGGCTGGCCGTCCAGCTCCGCACGAGGGCGCATCTCCCCGCGATGGACTGAAGAAAAAACAAAAAAAGAGCAGACGCGTCTGCTCTTTTTTGTTTTGCGCTGAGCGTGGGGTCATACCCCGGCGATCAGACCGAGAGGGGCAAGCGCCCCGACGATCGCCTCGGTGGCGGCGCTGACCTCGGGCTTTGTCAACG
The DNA here is from genome assembly GCA_045631785.1 of Eubacteriales bacterium. GTDB lineage: Bacteria > Bacillota > Clostridia > Oscillospirales > CAG-272 > UBA1740. Next base: position 11,214 of record JAZQVJ010000100.1, on the reverse strand, counting down.
TCTTCTCCGCCGAAACGAAGGAGAAACGGAGAGTGACGGTTTCCTCCCCGTCACGGGCGTAGCTCCCAACAAAGCTAACGTCCGAGAGGAGGTCGCCGCCGGCGGCGACGGCAGCCGCCGAAACGGCCACGTAATCCACCTCGGAAAGCTTGGCGGCAAAGGTCATATCAATGTCGATCCCCGGGAAGCGCGACGCCTCACGGTAACGGATCGGCGAGGGGGTGATCGACGAGAAAAGGTCCATGTCCAGCTCGGCAAAGGCGATGGCCGCCTTTTTGTCGATGGCCGAGGCCACCGTGGGATGCGGCACCGAGAGAGTGCCGCACGTGATGCCGCCCACCGCCACCGAGAAGGTGTTGACGGGATGCTCAAAGGCGTGGTCCTGCGCCTTCACGGCGAACACCGGAGCTACGTGCTTTTGCATAGTGACGAGCGAGGTGAGCATATCGCGCACGCGGAGGAACACGGCCTCCTCACTCTCTCTTCGGCTATACACGGCAATACCGAGGACACGGCGCTCGTTGCAGTCGCCGTCCGCCTTTTTGCCCTTGACAACGCGGCCGACCTCAAAGAGGCCGTAGCTGTCGGCAACGCCGCGGTTCTCGGCGAGGAAGGAAAGAAGGGTGGGTGTCATCGAATTGCGAAGCACGGCGTGGTCGGGCGTGCCGGGATTGACGATACGCACATTCTCCTCGACCGCGATACCGATCTCACGGTACTTCGGAGCATCGCACCAGATGTAGGAATGTACCTCATGTAGCGAGAAGCGCTCGACAAGAAGCGTTTTGACGGCGGCCTCGTCGGAGGCGGGGAGCTCGGGAAGCACGGGCGAGAGCTTACTCTTGGCCGTGAAGATCTCAAAGTTATCGTAGCCGTAGATGCGCGTGATCTCCTCGATAAGGTCGGCGGGGATCGTCACGTCCTTGGTGGCACGCCAGGTGGGTACCTTGACACGGAACTCGTCGCCGCGGCGGTCGACACCGAAGCCGAGCGATACGAGAGTGTTCTCGATGCGGTCAGAGGAGATGTCGATGCCGGTGTAGCGGTCGACGTACGCCTTGTCGATCGTCATCTCAATGAGGGGATAGCGCGTTTTATAGCAATCGGTGACGGCACTCACAACACGGGCCGCGGGGCAAACGGTAAGCAAAAGGTCAAGGAAGCGCGCGGTGGCGGTAAGGCAAAGCTCGGGATCGAGCATCTTCTCATACCGCATGCTGGCATCGGTGCGCAGCCCGAGCCGCGCTGACGAGCGACGGACCGAAACGCCGTCAAAGCAGGCGCTCTCAAGCAGAAGCGAGGTGGTATCGTCCTCGATCTCGGAGGCAAGGCCGCCCATGATACCGGCCACGGCCACGGGGGTGCCGCCCGATGTGATCATCAGGGTGTTTCCGTCGATCTCTCGGCTCTGTCCGTCGAGCGTTTCAAACGTGAAGGGCTCGGCAAAGCGGCGCACCTCGACCTTGTCAACACGGCGCAGGTCGAAGGCGTGCATCGGCTGACCGAGCTCAAGCATCACATAGTTCGTGAGGTCGGCAAGGAGGTTGATGGCGCGGCTCCCGCAATAGAAGAGGCGGATCCGCATATTGACGGGGCTCGTGTGAACGCCGATGTTCTCAACCTTGACACCGACGTAACGGTAGGCGTTCTCGGTATCGAGGATCTCAATGCCGACAGGAGGCAGCGAGGCATAGGCCGCGGTATCGACGCCGGGAACGGCGCGAAGCGGACGGCCGGAGAGTGCGGAAAACTCACGCGCGATGCCGAAGTGGCCCCAAAGGTCAGGGCGGTTGGTGAGCGACTTGTTATCGACCTCGAAGAGGATATCCTCGATGTCGTAGACCGACTTGAGATCGGTGCCGAGGGGAATGTCGTCAAGGATCTCGAAAAGGCCGGAATTGTCGGCGCTGATGCCAAGCTCAGCCTCCGAGCAGCACATACCGAAGGAGGGATAGCCTGCGACGGTCGCCTCGCCGATCGGATGACCGGCCACAGCACCGCCCGCCTCTGCGAAGGCGACCTTCATCCCCTCACGCACATTCGGGGCGCCGCACACACAGTCGACAAGGCCACGGCCCGTGTCGATCTTCAGAAGATGGAGCTTTTTGGAGTTCGGATGGTTTTCGACCGAGGCGATCCTCGCTACGATGACGCCGTAGGTATCGGTACCCTTCTCGATCACGTCCTCGACCTCGGCGGTCGAGAGGGTAAAGCGGTGGATGAGCGCCTTTTTGTCAAGGCCCGAGAGATCGACGAAATCGCCGATCCAATTCATAGAAAGTAACATCGCCGTCCTCCTTACTCACTCACAAACTGGGAAAGCGCCGCAAGGCTCCCCGAGTTGAAATCGCGAATATCCTTAATGCCGTACTTCATCATCGCAAGACGGGTAAGGCCAAGCCCGAAGGCAAATCCCGTATACTCATCGGGATCAATGCCACCCTCGCGCAGCACGTTCGGATGGATCATCCCACAGGGGCAAAGCTCAAGCCAGCCGCTGTTCTTGCAGGAGGGGCAGCCCTCGCCGCCGCAGATAAGACAGCTGATACCAAGCTCAAACCCGGGCTCGGTGAAGGGGAAGAAGCCGGGGCGCAGGCGGACGTTGATCGGGCGGGCAAAGACCTCGGAGAGCATCGTCTTCATAAAGTAGATGAGGTTCGAGATCGAGATGTCCTTGTCGATCATGAGCCCCTCCATCTGGAAGAAGGTGTTCTCGTGGCAGGCATCGGTCGCCTCGTTGCGGAAGCAACGGCCGGGGAAGATCGAGCGAAGGGGGGCACCATACTTCTTCATAATAGCGTTCTGCGCCGCCGAGGTCTGCGTCTTCAAAAGCTGGCCGTTCTCAAGATAGAAGGTATCCTGCATATCGCGGGCCGGATGATGCTTCGGAATATTGAGCGACTCAAAGCACTGATAGTCGTTGACGATCTCCTGGTAATCCTCGACGGTAAAGCCCATCCCCGCGAAGATGCGCTCGAGCGACCGACGCACGAGGGTAATGGGGTGGTACGAGCCGACGGGGTTTTGCGAGGGCAGCGTGGGGTTATAGCGCTTGGCACTTGCCAGCGACTCCTCAAGCGCCTTGGCGGCGAGGGCCTCGCCTTGAGTGGCGATCGCCTCCTCGGCCTCGGTCTTAAATCGGTTGATGAGCCCTCCCGCCGTCTTCTTTTCCTCGACCGAGAGGTCACGGAGCCCCTTCAGGAGCTCGGTCACAAGGCCGCGCTTGCCGAGAAAGGCAACGCGCACCTCATCGAGCGAAGCGGCATCGGTACAGGCCGAAAGGCGGGTACCAAGCTCCTCGCGCAGGGCAGAGATCTTGCTTTCCATAGCTGTGACTTCCTTTCCGCGGGCGCACGCCGACGGGCGCCCGTAAAATGCTTACAATATATCAAAGTATAACAAAAAACGCGGCGCAATGCAAGAGGGCGCCGCATTTTTTCTTCAAAAAAGCGAGAAGGAGCGCGTTTTTTGATGTGTGCGCGCCTCCCACGGGAGGCGATGGGGAATCGGGGAGTCAAGGGGCCGTCTTATCTTAACTCGCGGAAGCGGCCCTGTTTTCCGCTAAGTCTTGTTTACATTAGCGTGGAAAAGTCGCTCCCTGCGACAATGTAATGCCGCAAAAGCTTAACGCCGACACCGCTGAGTGTCTGCTCGATCGTCACGGTAGCCTCACGGTCCTCCTCCGAGGGCTCGGCAAGGCCGGCGTGGTGGTTATGAGCCAAGATCGCAAGGGATGCGTTGGCATATACCGCACATTCGGCGATCTGCCGCCGCGAAAAGGGCGCCTCCGCAATGCCGCCCACCCCCACGGTGCGCGTTGCGATATGGTTCCCCTTCTTGTCAAAGAGAAAGAGGATCAGCTCCTCGGAGGAGCGATAGCGATAGAAATCGGTAAGATAGGCGCCAAAGCCCGTCACATCGTCAGGGCGCGGCAGGCGGCGCTCCGCGACACCGTAGGTATACAGTGAAAACGGTAGGGCAAGGAGGGCCGATACGCGCTTGTTCTCCGTGGGAGCCAGGCGGCGGTCGGCCGCGAGCGAGAGCAACGGGTAAAGGCCACCGTACCGTTCAATAAGACCGGCGGCATCCTCCGAAACGCCGCCCGCCGAAAGGAGTGCGGCGAGGGCCGCCCTTTCGGCACCGTCACCCGCGGAGGCCACCGATGCCTCCTCCTGCGAGCAGCCCGTCGTACGGTAAAGAAGCGTGCTGTACCGCTTGCCGCTGACGATATACAGCTCAAGCAGATGCACACCGGCCCCGTCAAGGACACGGCGCGCTGTGCGTGCCATATCGAGATCGGCGGTCACGGGGAGGGCAAGCCCGTCCGCATGGAGATGGGCAATGGCGCAATGGGCGGCGCGGAGGCGGATCGACTCCTCGCTGACGGCCGCGAAGGAAAAGCGAGGAGCGTGCGGCGATACCCCGGGGAGCAACCGGTGGCCGATCACGCCAAGGGCATTATCGAGAAATACAACGGCGGTCGCCTCGCCCTCAAGCCCGGACAGGAGGTGGCAAAACAAGCTGCCGAGCGCGCCGGCGCTTGACGTGCGCTGCCGCCGCGTGTTCCCCTCGTCCGCCACCGCGAGGATGTCGCGGAGCGCCGCAAGAAGACGGACGGTGCCGTCACCGATCCCCGACACCTCGAGAAGCCGGCTTCGCTCGGCGGTAAGCACCGAGGTGACCGAGCCGAAGGCATCAAGGAGCGCGTGAGCGATGGGATTGGTATCGCGGCGCGGGATCGAATAAAAGAGGACGAGCTCAAGGACGTTATGCGGGGCAAAATCCAGAAGCCCCGAGGCCAGGAAGCGGCCGCGCAGACGGGCGCGATGATCCTTGTGCGGATGGGCGGCGGTAACGGGCACGGCACTGTCCTCCTTTTCCTTATCTTTTCTTTCCATTATACCCGAGCAGGAAGGAAAGGTCAAGAGAAAACGGGAAAGCGCCCGACCGCTTGCCGGGACCGCATTCGTTTTTTGGGAATTTTGACCGAAACGTCTTTACATTTTTGAAAGTATATGCTATAATTTTTCAGTATAGAATACTGCGAACGGAGGTGCTGCGAATGACGAAGAGCCAAGGGGCAGCGGCAAATCGCACCGTCCTCCTTGCAACGCTCGGATGTAAGGTCGCCCAGTACGAGACCGAGGCGATCCGCGAGAGCTTTCTTGAGGCGGGCTACCGCGAGACCGAGAGCGACGCCGATGCCGTCATCGTCAACACCTGCACCGTAACGGCCGAAAGCGACCGCAAATGCCGAAAGGCCATCCGCCGCCTTACCCGTGAAAATCCGCGTGCCCGCGTGCTTGTCTTCGGCTGTTATGCCCAGTCGCATCCCGAGGAGGTGGCTGCCATTCCCGGTGTATCCTTTGTGGGAGGCACCGCCGGCAAGATGCGCGCGCTCGCCATCGCCGAGCGCCTGCTCAGCGAGCCGCCCCACCCCGCCGAGACCGACGTGAGGGTGCTTGACGGCGAGCCCTATGAGCCGATGTGCGTTTCGGGCGCGCCGCGCACTCGCGCTTACGTCAAGATCGCCGACGGCTGTGACTGTCGCTGTACCTACTGTGCCATCCCCGCGGCGCGCGGTCCTGTACGCTCGCGACCGCGCGAGGAGATCCTGGCTGAGATCCTGCGGCTCGCCGAGGGCGGCGTGCGCGAGGTAGTCCTCACGGGGATCGAGACAGCATCCTACGGGCGTGACCGCCGCGACGGCTACCGCCTCATCGATCTCCTTGAGGAGGTCGACCGCCTCCCCATTGACCGCATCCGCCTCGGCTCCCTGACGCCCGAGATCCTTTCCGCCGATTTCGCCGCGCGCGCCGCGCGGCTCTCGCATCTTGCCCCGCACTTTCACCTGTCGGTGCAAAGCGGCTCTGACCGTGTGCTTGCCGCCATGAAGCGGCGCTACAACCGCCGGATGCTGCTTGAGGGCATCGAGGCCCTGCGCGCCGCCTTCCCTGAGCTCCAGCTGACAGCCGACGTCATCGTCGGTTTCCCCGGGGAAAGTAAAGAAGACTTTGCAAAGAGCATGGATCTTGCCGAGAAGGCCTGTTTCCTTTCGATGCACGTGTTCGCTTTTTCTCCGCGCGAGGGCACGGTGGCTTGCAGCCTGCCCGGGGCGATCCCCGAGGCCGAGAAGGCCGAGAGGAGCCGTCGGCTCATAGCACTGGCCGAGCGCTTGACAGCCGAATGCCTTGCCAAGGTCCTGGCCAAGGGACAGGCACTCCCCGTCCTTTTTGAGAGCGAGCGTGACGGTGTTTTCACGGGGCATACCCCCTCCTTCCTTGAGGTGAGTGCGCCGGCAACGCGCGACGTCTGCGGGGAGATCTGCTACGTAAGGCCGACCGCGATATGCGGCACGCGGCTCATAGGATCCATTGTCGATGAAATAAAAAATACGAACATATAAAAGAGGTAGTTATGGAAAACACACAGAAAACTATGGAAAAGATCGTCGGTCTTTGCAAGTCGCGCGGCTTCATCTTTGCCGGCTCTGAGATCTACGGCGGTCTTGCCAATTCGTGGGACTTTGGTCCCCTTGGCGTAGAATTCAAGAACAACATCAAGAAGGCCTGGTGGCGCAAGTTTGTGCAGGAGTCGCGCTATAACGTCGGCCTTGACAGTGCCATCATCGTCAATCCCCAGGTGTGGGTGGCCTCGGGCCACGTGGGCGGCTTCTCCGATCCCCTGATGGACTGCAAGTCGTGCAAGACACGTCACCGTGCCGACAAGCTGATCGAGGAATACGTGGCCGCCGAGGGGCTGTCGGACAATCCTGCCGGCATGTCGAACGCCGAGATGGCCACCTACATCCGCGAGCATGGCATCGCCTGCCCCGACTGCGGCAGCCACGACTTCACCGATATCCGCAAGTTCAACCTGATGTTCAAGACCTTCCAGGGTGTGACCGAGGATGCAACGAGCGAGCTTTACCTCCGTCCCGAGACGGCACAGGGCATCTTCGTCAACTTCAAGAACGTTGCCCGTACCACGCGCAAGAAGCTCCCCTTCGGTATCGGGCAGATCGGCAAGTCCTTCCGCAATGAGATCACGCCCGGCAACTTCATTTTCCGCACTCGCGAGTTCGAGCAGATGGAGCTTGAGTTCTTCTGCAAGCCCGGTACCGACCTTGAGTGGTTTGCCTACTGGAAGGAGTATTGCAAGAACTTCCTGCTGAACCTCGGCATGACCGAAGAAAACCTCCGCCTGCGCGACCACGACCCCGAGGAGCTGTGCTTCTACTCGAAGGCGACGACCGACTTTGAGTACCTCTTCCCCTTTGGCTGGGGCGAGCTGTGGGGCATTGCCGACCGCACCGACTATGACCTCGGCCAGCACGCCAAGCATTCGGGCGAGGCGATGGACTACTTTGATCCCGAGACGAACGAGCATTACACCCCCTACGTCATTGAGCCGTCGCTCGGTGCCGACCGTGTGACGCTCGCCTTCCTCGTGGATGCCTACGACGAGGAGGTCATTGATGCCGAGAAGAACGACGTGCGCACCGTCCTTCATCTGCATCCGGCCTTAGCGCCCATGAAGGCCGCCGTGCTTCCCCTCTCGAAGAAGCTCACCGAGGATGCGCTTCCCCTCTACGACGAGCTTTCCAAGTACTTTGCCGTTGACTTTGACGATGCCGGCTCGATCGGTAAGCGCTACCGCCGCGAGGATGAGATCGGCACGCCCTTCTGCATTACCTACGACTTCGACTCCAAGGAGGACGGCTGCGTGACCGTGCGTGACCGCGACACGATGGAGCAGGTCCGTATTCCGATCGCCGAGGTGCGTTCCTACATCGAAGCCCGCATGGACTTCTAATTGGGACGGTGTCTTTGGGTATAAAAAGAGCAGACGAAGGTCTGCTCTTTTTTCTATCCAAGCCGGGGGGCGGCAATAGAAAAAGGCAGACCTTTGTCTACCCTTTTTCGGTTATGCCCGGGGCGGCAAGCGCCGGAAAAATGGATGCAGAGCAGAAATTGGCGTTCTCCGACCGACAGGCGTACCGAGCGTACGTCGGAGGGAGGGGACGGCAATAGAAAAAGGCAGACCTTTGTCTGCCCTTTTTCGGTTATGCCCGGGGCGGCAAGCGACGGAAAAATGGATGCAGAGCAGAAATTGGCGTTCTCCGACCGACAGGCGTACCGGGCGTACGTCGGAGGGAGGAAACGGCAATAGAAAAAGGCAGACCTTTGTCTGCCCTTTTTCGGTTATGCCTGCATCAGGAGTCAAGACCGGGGATGAGGGAGGTGGCCTCCTCTATCTTCACCGCCCACAGGCGGAGGGTGCCGTCCTCCTTCGCGGTAACAGAGAAATCGAAGCGAAGCTCGACCTCGCCAACCGTCCCAAAGCCGCCGAGGGCGTACAGCGGGCCACCGGCCGCCTCGTCATGCCAGGAGCTGTACGAGCTCATAAAGGCATCGATAACAACCCCCTCGGCAAAGTCGGCGCCCGAGGTGTTCTCCAGTGCGCGGATGTACATTTCAAGATATTCGGCCGAGATCTCGGCCCCCTCGTCAAAGAGGGCAACCGCCTCGGTATAGCGGCTGTTGACTACGTGCGTCATAAATTCACGGAAGATCTCCTTGGCATCGTCATGCTCGATCGAGGAGCAGGACGAGAGAAGGAGGGATGCAAGGACAAGCACAAGGAGTGCCAGCACCGCGAGCCTTGGTTTTTTCATAAGAGCCTCCGTCGGTTTTTTCGTATTCAGTATAGCACACTCCGGCAAAAAAAGCAAGAGAAGAAAAAGCCGTGCGGCTGCACGGCTTTTTCTTCAGCTCTCGTAACCCGTATCCACGGTGAGAGAGGCGTTTTTGCTTTCCTCGGTGATATAGTCGAGAGGATCGACGGCGACACCCTTGACCGTCATCTCAAAGTGGAGATGGGGCTCGTCCGCGCTTTCGATGAGGGCGGTATCTCCCACCTCACCGATGACCTGGCCCGCGATGACGGTGGCCCCCTCCTTGATCCCGTCGGGCAGGACGGCGGCAAGATTCTTATAGACCGTGACACCCTCGCCGTTGTGCGAGATCTTGAGCGTGGTACCCATCATGGGATCGCTCACGACCGAGAGGATCTTCCCGTCGGCGGCGGCATAGACGGCATCGCCGAGGGCGCAGGCGATATCAATGCCCTCGTGCGTGCGCCAGTCACCCGTGGTCAGAGAAAATACGGGCAGATCGGTGGTGTGCTCCTTGGCGATGCTACCCACAGCAGGGGCAACAAACGCGGGGAGGCGCGAGGTATCGGCGGCGGGAGGTACGGTCGTCACAGGGGGTGCGGTGGTGACGGGAGGTGCGGTCGTCACAGGGGCGGTCGTGGTAGCCACGGGCGTTTTCGAGCCACGGTTGGCGGCGGCGGTGATCCCGATCACGACGGCCGTCACGCAGAGGACGGCAACGATTGCGATATAAAGGATCCGACTGAATTTTTCTTGCTTCTGGTTCTTTTCCATTGGGTTTTGCTTCCTTTCTCGGTTTCTCTACCCCTATTCTTGCCACGCGCACAAGTTTTATGCAAAGCCGGGCATTTTTTTCGCTCGGAAGCAAAAAACGGCAAAAAATCTCCCTGCTTTACTATCTTTCCGAAAAAAATAAGAAAATTTCAAAAACCCCTTGACTTTTCTTCCCCGTGTGGTTATAATATAACCCGTCGGCCAAGCATGCACCTCTAGCTCAGTTGGTAGAGCAACTGACTCTTAATCAGTGGGTCCAGGGTTCGAGTCCCTGGAGGTGCACCAAACAAAAAGAGCAACCCAACGGTTGCTCTTTTTGTTTTTTTATGTGCGCCGGAGGGGACTCGAAGGGGAACGGTAGTGAATGACGGTCCGGGGGACCGTCAGAGCCGTGACTGACCGAGGCGCGGAGGAAAGGCGGGTTTTTGACGCCTTTCCGTGGCCGCGACGAGAAGATGTCCCTGGAGGTGCACCAAACAAAAAGAGCAACCCAACGGTTGCTCTTTTTGTTTTTTTATGTGCGCCGGAGGGGAAATAAAAGCAAAAACGCACCCCGGAGGGTGCGTTTTATACTTTCTTTAATTCCCGGCGAAAACGGCATCGGCATTGCCAAGACCGTAGACGAGCAGGCAGTTGCCTTTGATGCGGTTCTCCTCCTTAGCCTTCTGATAGGCGCTGTCATCCTTGACACCGTCCTCTTCGTCAATAAGATAATCGCGAAGCTCAAGGAAGTTCGGGAACTTGACAATGAGGGCCTGCGGGACGACCTTCGAGCAAAGGATCAGCTCGTAATCCTCAACGTCCTCGATCTCCTCCTCGGTCCAGCCGAGAGCTTCCATGACCGCCACGGCCTCCTTGCTGTCACCCGTCAAAACCGTGACGGTATAGCCGGCGTCCATATATGCTTCCTTCAAGCCCTTTGATTTATCGCAGCTGACAAGCGAAGCAAGCAGCAGAACGGCCACAAGGGTAAGGGCAGTCAATTTCATAAGCTTTTTCATCACAAAATCCTTCTTTCCTTTCGTTTTCCGCTGTGCGGTTTCTACTTTCATTATAGAGAATAGTTCTCGATTTGTCAAGAAGAATTTCAGAAAAAGCGGAGAGAGAGCCGAGAAAATCGGCGGCACAAGCGGGGCGAGGCCGGGTTCCCCTTTATTCGACGATGAGATAGGAAATACCGTCAAGGAGAGTGGGATCGTCGGCAAAGACACCCTCGCCGAGAGGGAGCGAGTTGAGCTCGGCAAGCGCCCCCGGCGTAGTGTGATAGCGCTCGGCGATCGAGAAGAGGTCGTCTCCTGCCTCGGGATAGACGACGGTGACGGTACCGCGCCTTACGGGGTAGGCCTCCTCGGGGTAAGCAGTGACCGACGATACCATGGTCAGCGGAGCTGCGGCGTAGGCAGTCAGGAGAAGACGGAGCTCGGTATCGGCGGCATAGCCCCCCTCCTCGATCCTTGCGCGAGCGCTGACGGCATCCACGCGGCACTCATAGGTGACATCACACCCTGTCGGAACCGCGATATCGCTGACAATGCGGAAGGGATAGGTGAATTCCGCCGAGTGGCAGGGAGTGGCGGCCCCCTCCTCGGTGGGGAGCCCCGTGAGCAGGAGTCCCACCTTGACGTCGCCGAGCACCACGGCACGGCCACCGTCCTCGGTGACCTTCCGCACGCTCGCCGCGACCGAGGTATCGAGAATGGAGGCGGCGCTCTCCTCTCCGCGGCTGCCGCTGCTCCCGCTTCCAAGAAGGCTGACGTCAGCGA